>JAUVJT010000113.1 GCA_030592225.1 Candidatus Stahliibacteriota bacterium
ATCAGTGACGAGGATATCAGGTTGATAGAGTCAAGGCTTAATAACAGACCCAGGAAGTGCCTGGGCTTCAAAACACCCCTCGAAGTCGCTAACCTTAGTGTTGCACTTCAACGTTGAATGTAGGAGAAATATCTCGGGATTTTTCCAGATCATTCCGTTGCAGGTCGAACGATTGTAACACATATCGTATTTACGATACGGATTGCTACTATTGTACTCGTACCAAATCACGTAAACATTATCTTCATACGCCGCAACTGAAGGTGCTTGGCTTCTATCTGAAGAATCAGAAACCATTACTGGTTCGCTCCAGGTACCCCCATAGTTCATTGAAGTACTGTAATATATAGCTCCCGGCATAGCTCCCGCCGTCCACACCACATGGATACCGTGGTCATAAACTGCCATAGACGGCTCATTGAAACAAAAATACTGCAAATTGCAGATCGTTTTATTATTACCCCAGGTCCGGCCAAAATCTGACGAATGCTTGTAATAAAGGTAACGGTAACCATGAAACATAACGTGAACGTGGTTATCACATGCAACCACAGCCGGTGTAGTTGGATAATACGTGCGTTGGCTGGTTAACAGTTCAGGGGCTTCCCAGGTTTCACCGTTATCGACGGAGCGACGATAGTAGTGGTAATAATAATCATCATCCCCATCATCGCCCACCCAGAAAACGTACACGTTACTTCCCGTGGCAGCTACGCTTGGAAGCTTTGCTTCGTCGAGATGATTGCTGAGCTTTGTATCTGGGCCCCATGTTTTCCCGTTATCAACAGAACGTTTGTAATATATTTGAAAAACATGAGCACTGTCTACTTCACGATTATCGAACCACACCACATGTACCGTATCACCCGAAGCCGCAATACATCTTGCATTCAGCTTATAATTGGTGTAAGATAAGTAGGCTTCTTCAGTAAGCCTCACGTCTGGCTCCCATTCCAGTGCAGATGCAGTTACCGAAAACAGTAATAATAGAAAACTGTTACTCCTAAGCGACTCTTTATCTTGTGATTGAAACACTTTTTAGACATCTTTCATCCTCCTTATTTTCTCTATAATATAACTATAATCAAATCTCTGATTGTGTCAAGTGTTCAATTTAGACTGTTATCCAATCACCCGCCGCGAGCGCGGCACCTGGCTTTTCAGGCTGCCTCCTTTAAGCAGGCCTACCCCGAGAGGATAATTCATGTAGAATGGGACAACAAAACCGTCGGATACGTCATCCGGGACATTAACCTGCTGGGTTCCACCGTTTACGAAAACCTGAGCGGTTTCGGAATCCAGTTCAATCCGGCTGCGGGTTACCAGATGCCTGAAAAGCTGCATACCGTTGGTGGTGGGCTTAACCGTATAGTCAAACACCCGGGCGATGCGCAAACCCCGGCGCACGATTTGAGGGAACCTGGCTTCCCCGGCCTGCGGCGTACAGCACCACACGTTGTTTTTGCGGATAAACAGGTGAAAGGAGGAGAAGGAATCGGGGGAAATTCCGAACCGTTCCTGGAACGAGGCAAGTGTTCTGGATATCATCTCTGCTTGTATCCTGGAAGAGTGTGTTGCGGAATGTGTTGCGGAATGTGTTACGGGATGTGTTACGGGTGTTACGGTTTTCTGATGCTTGCGACGCAAAATCCCTCCCCGTCATGTTTATGCGGAAAAAGTCTCAGGATGTTCTTGACCGCAGGGTTAAATTCGGTGTCCCGCCATCGGCTGAAACCAGGTTGGGGATTAAGGCCGGAAAGGGTAATAGGTTCGACCACTGCTTCGGGGAACTTTTTCAAAAGGTGGCTGATGATCGCCTCGTTCTCCTCAGGGGCAAAGGTACAGGTGGAATAGACCATGACGCCGCCAGGCTTGAGACAGTGGTATGCGGACATGATAAGCTTGCGCTGGGTTGCAGACAGCCTTTTTATGCTTCCTTCACTCCACAAATCAAGCGCCCGGTAACTACGACACAATGTACCCTCGGACGAACAAGGGGCGTCTATCAATACGCGATCGAAACGCTCCGCCGCGATGTGACCGTAAGCCTGACCCGGCAGACGGGTCACGACCGTGTTGAGCACGCCTGAGCGATCCAGATTGCCGGTAAGCGAGGGGATGCGTCCGGGGCTGACATCGTTTGCGACGAGCAGACCGGTGTTGTCCATGGCCGCGGCAATCTGGGTGGTCTTGGACCCGGGTGCGGCTGACATGTCGAGTATCTCCTCACCGGGCTGTGGGTCGAGCACGGTCACCGGTATGGTTGAGGAAGCGTCCTGTACGTAGATGAGTCCAAGAAAATGTTCGGTGAGGTTGCCCAGCTTGGTTCGCTTGCCCGCCCGAAAGACAAGCCGGTTCCAGCCTGCCTGCGCAGGTTCAAGGTGAGCAAGGGATTCGAGGACTTCGTCGAGTTCTCCTTTGAGGGTATTTATGCGAAAGGTCTGGGAAGGAACGCTCAGCAGGGCGGGCAGGAATTCGGCAAGATCAAGCCCCATCTCGGTGAATCGGGCCAGCATGGCTTCGGGAAGTTCAGGATCGTGGCGGTCTCGAGATCGTTTAGAAATAACCACAGATTTGAACTCCTTTCAGTCGTTCACCTTACGGTACACAGATTAACACGGATTTGTAAAAATGCTTGATTCTATTAAGATACACATATACGTGGCATACTTAGGTTGTTCGATTTTCGCTTTGTGTTCTTTGTGATCTCTGTGGTTAAAATTCTTCCTCCGGAACAGGCTGACGCTGTATTCAAACACTCTCCTAGGGACCAACGCTCACCTCCTCGAGCCAGCGCGGCGCACGCCCTCCACGCCCCCCATGTAAGAGCAAATCAGCGGAATGACGCATTACCTGCCGGTGTCAGCCGGCACACCTATTGAGATAACGTACAGCGGGATGGTCTTTTGCTCGGCAAGACCCAGATTAAGGAGTTTGGTCAAAGCGTCGTCGTCAAAGGCACCAACCGGAACCGAACCTAAGCCCAACGCAACCGCTTCTAGATGAACGTTCTGGGCCGCGTGGCCTGCCTCCATGTAAATATAGCGCATGGCGCGTTCACCGTAACGCTTGGAGGTCCGCTCAGGAACCGCGCACAGGACAATGGAGCAAGGGGCCTTCAGCACGCATTGCTGGTTCAAACATGCCGCAGCAAGCGCGGCTCTTAAGTCCCCCGCCTTCAGAAGCTTGACCTGATGCGTGGAGGGGACGTAGTGGAATGTACCCTGGGGAACCACAATGTAGGTCTCAAGCGGATAGGTGGCTCCGGCAGAAGGCACGGTGCGTAATCCACGGCCTGTGTTACGGGTGTTACGGGTGGTGTCGGTGACTCCCTGGGCCGCCCATAACAGGGTTGAGATTTGGGCATGGGTAAGGGTATCTGAAGTAAAAGAACGGACGGAGCGCCGCAGTGCAAGACATTCCTCGATGGAACGGTTGGTGCGTATGGGATCGGGCAAGGCAAAAGTATCTTCCATATTATTTCCTCCTGTACATACCAGAAACAACGCCAATGTCAATAAAGGAATCAGCTTCATTTTTTCCTCCTTCGTTTCTCTATTAAAGACGCCACACACCCCGCATGAGTTTCATCTTGGTTGCTTTGATAATTGAGACGTGCTGCGTCCAGATCTTGTTTCATCGGAGTCTCATCTTCTGAAGGAAATAGGGCAACGCATGCGTTGCCCCTACGAAATGCCTCACGTGGCATACAAGAGATGCAAAAACTTACTGAAGCGCGTTGCTTCTCCTAGAAACTTGTCTGAAAATAACCAGAGCCTACCCCTTGGGCGCACAATGCGCTCATAGGGTACAGAAAACACAAAGGGCACAAAGCGGAATTCAACCGCCAAAAGTAAACTGCGGATATGCGTAGCTTGTGATGAACGAGCCATTCCCTTAATCGGTGGACGCTTTGCGACGAAGTCAATCTGTGTACCGTAAGGCGAACGACTGCAAGGAGTTCTCATCTGTGGTTTATTCGACATTGAAGTTCCCTTTGGTCGCCGCTTCGCGTCGGTCTCGAACAGCCTCCTAGGCAACCGCAGCCAGCGCGTCAACGAACGCATCCATCTCCTGCTTGGTGCGCTTTTCGGTAACCGCAACCAGAAGCAGGTTGGCGTGATTGGTATTGAACCGCCCCAGATCGATACCTGCCAGGAAACCGCGTTCGAGCATCGCATCGATAACCTGGGCGGCAGAATGACGGGTGCGCACAACGAACTCCTTAAAGAAGTGCCCCCGGAATGCAAGCTCGCAGCACGGAAGCTTTTCTATACGCTCGGCAAGATAGTGCGCCTTCTGGGTGCAGAGATTCGCCATCTCCTCGATGCCTTGCTTGCCGACTACGGAAAGAAAAACGGCCGATGCGAGTGCGCATAACGCCTGGTTGGTGCAGATGTTGGAAGTGGCCTTCTCGCGGCGGATGTGCTGCTCGCGCGTCTGCAGGGTCATCACGAACCCCGGCTTGCCGTCTTCATCCACCGTGCGGCCGATGATGCGTCCCGGCATCCGCCTGACGTATTTCTTGTTGGCGGTGAATATGCCGAGGTAGGGGCCGCCGAATCCCTGGGCAAGACCGAGTGACTGTCCCTCGGCCACTGCGATATCCGCATTGTACGAACCCGGAGGGGCAAGAACACCAAGGGAGATTGGGTCCACCGTAACGATAAGGAACGCGCCCGCGGCATGCACCTTGTCCTCAATTTCATAGATTGACTCCAGCAGCCCGAAGAAGTTAGGGTGAGCGATGACGACCGCGGCAACATCATCGGAGAGCATGTTATCGAGGGCGGAAACGTCCACGATTCCGTCGGTGGAGGGGATGACCTCGACCGGCACTTCAAGACCGTCGGCATAGGTACGCATCACCTGGGTGTGGTAGGGATGCAGGGTATCGGCGACCAGGATACGTTTGCGAAAAGTAAGGTCACGCGCCATGTGGATGGCCTCACCCAGAGCCGAAGCGCCGTCATACACACTGGCATTGGATACGTCCATGTCAAACAGTTCACAGATGAGGGACTGATACTCGTAAATGGAGGCAAGCGTCCCCTGGCTCACCTCGGGCTGGTAAGGGGTGTATGCGGTGTAGAACTCCGGACGCGAGATAACGTAATCAACCAGCGACGGGGTGACGTGATCGTAGACCCCGCCGCCCATAAAACTTACAAGCTGGGCAGGATCACAGTTGCAGCCTGCCATGCGGGAAAGCAACAGCTTGGCCTCGTACTCGGAAAGCGCGGGGGGCAGGCCCAGCTCACCCTTGATGCGCAGCTCTGCGGGGATGTCTGCAATAAGGTCCTCAAAGCTCTCCACCCCGATAGCGGCAAGCATCTTGCGTACGTCTTCGGAGGTGTTGGAGGTGTAGGAAGCCATCAATGTCCTTCCGAAGCGAGGAACTCCTTGTATGCCGCGGCGTCCATGAGTTTTTCGGATTCCGAGGGATCAGTAAACTCCAGCTTGACAATCCAACCCTCACCGAAGGCGTCGGAGTTGATGGTATCGGGACTGGTGGAAAGGGCGGTGTTGACCTCGACCACCTTGCCGGAAACCGGGGAGTAGAAATCGGTAACCGCCTTGACCGCCTCTATCACGCCGATGGCATCCCCGGCAGCTGCTTCACGTCCCACCTGGGGCAGTTCTACCATCACGATATCGGAAAGCTCGCCCTGGGCGAAATCGGTGATGCCGATGGTTGCCACCGAACCTTCAATCTTTACCCACTCGTGGGTCTTGGAGTATTTCAGTTCATCGGGCACGTTGGCCATTGTTTCCTCCTAAATCTTTTGATCTTTAAATCTTCTCATCTTCAAATCTTAGAATCTTCTACCGACGGGAAGCGGCCAAAGGGAGCTTCCCGAAGGAAGACGAGTGAAACGAGTCGTCATCTTGCAATCTTTCACCACAGGGCGACTCATGAGTCGCCCCTACATCCCCCTCCTCGGTGGAGGGGGCAGGGGGGAGGGGAATCTTTCAATCTTGGCATCTTCTAATCCCTACTTATGTGCGAAGCCTCATTTATGAGAAGCTTCCTTGTAGAAGGGCGGCTTAACGATAACCACGGCAACCTCGCCGCGATGGGTGCGAATGAGGAGCTCCGTGCCTGACTTGGTATGACCGCGCTTGACGTACCCCAGGGCGATGCCCTTTCGCAGAGACGGGGAAAAGGTGCCCGAGGTCACCTGGCCCAACTCCTCGCCGTCGCCCAGGATGACATCGTGGGGACGCGGGATACCGGAACCCTGTACCTCCAGACACACCAGCCGGCGGGAAGGTTTCTCTTCCTTGACTTTGAGCAGCGCGTCGCGGGCGATGAAATCTTCCTTGTCCAGCTTAACCACCCAGCCCAGTCCGGCTTCGATGGGGTTGGTGGTGTTGTCGATGTCGTTGCCGTACAGCGCGTACTTCATTTCCAGACGCAGTGTGTCGCGCGCACCAAGGCCGATGGACCCGATGCCTTCCGGTTGACCGGCATCAAACAGCTTATCCCAGACCTGGTCGGCACGTTCTGCAGGGAAGTAAAGCTCAAACCCGTCCTCTCCGGTGTAGCCGGTGCGGGAGATAAACATGGATACCCCGGCCACTTGCGTGTCTGCCCCTTCATAGAATCCTATTGAGGAAAGGTCGGCGGAGGTGAGTTTGGCAAGCACCTGCTCGGCCTTGGGTCCTTGCACGGCAAGTTGAGCCAGTTCATCGGTGCGGTCAACGATTTCAACGTCAAATCCAGAGGCCTGCTCTCGCATCCACGCCTGATCCTTGGCATTATTGGCCGCGTTGATGACCACCAGATAGTAGTCAGGCAGACGGTAGATGAGGAGGTCATCCACGATGCCGCCGTCCGGATAGCACATAACGGTATAGAGCGCCTGGTGCATGATGAGCACTGCAGCGTCGTTGGTCACGAGGTGCTGAAGGAAATCGAGCGCCTGGGAACCTTTAACTTCGACCCGACCCATGTGTGATACGTCGAACACCCCGACCGATTCCCTGACCCTGGCGTGCTCGGCCATCAACCCCTCGAACTGCACAGCCATCTGGTATCCGGCAAAGGGAACCATCCTTCCCCCTACCCCGACAATTCTATCGTAGAACGGTG
>JAUVJT010000159.1 GCA_030592225.1 Candidatus Stahliibacteriota bacterium
GAAACCATGGCAATTCAAGCAAACCAGGAGCGTGGAGCGACCGCTGAATCTCACCTTTCCAGGTATGAAAAGGCTTTGATGGGACTTTCCATCATCTTTGGAATTTCCGGAATTCTCTTTTGGTGGAAGGGAAAGAAAAGGCACGGTAGTATCATAAACAAGACGTCGTCATAGCCGTTTACCGCTTTATCTTAAGAAAATATACTGTTGACAATTGTATTAATCTTTGCTAATGAGTATTTTATCAAAATTAAGCAGCAGAAGCTGCTTGCCGATAAAATCAGATCGAACATAGCAGGTAAAAGATTTAGCTTAGAGTAAGCCACGAAGGCAACTCATCCGAGAACGGATGAGTTGCCTTCGTGGCTTTTTTTATTGGACAATGGGTTGAAAAAGGAGGAAAAACGGATGAACAGGTTAAGAAACGAAAGGAATCGCTATATTTTCCCTTTGGTAATACTGATGATCGCTATATTGTGGATAACCCCCGTTTTTGCGCAGGAACCAACATCTGAACTCGAAACAGAGGCTGAACGAAGCAAGGTCTACATGAAAATCGGGACGATAATGGTGTCCGAAAAAGCAGGATACCTGACCACTGCGGACGCCCCAGGCTCTGTTGACGTGATTGGTTCCGAGCAACTGGAAAACGAAAACGTGGATTTCTCTATGCAGGCGCTCAAGAAACTTTCTGGTGTTTGTTACCAGGACTGGAACCAGGGCGTCATCCACGGCAGCGTCAGCATAAGGGGCTTTGACCCCAATACAGATACGGCCGTCCGCCTCAACGTGGACGGCATCCCCAACAATCTGGCAAGCGGCTATATGGACATGCGGCCCTTTTTCCCTTTTGAGATTGACAGGATAGAGCTCGTAAAAGGGACATTCGACCCCCGATACGGCCTGAATTATGTCGGGGGCAATGTGAATGTGTTCACCAAAAGGGGGGGCAATTACACGCAGGTGAAGCTCTTAGGCGGAAGTTTTGATACCTATGAGGGAGACGCCTTTGTGGCGCGCGAAAAGGACGGTTTTTCGCAGAACTATTTCGTGAGTTATCGTAGGACGGACGGATACCGGGATCACTCCGATGTGAAGAAGGGGGCGGTGTCGGGCAAATGGTTTTACACCACCAGCGATAATAAACTGAGCGTGGGGTGCATCGCCAGGTTTTTTGATATGGATGCAAACGCCCCGGGCTATCTGACCAAGGAAGAGTTTAAAGCCGATCCTCAACAAATGCAGTCCTTCTCCCGCACCGACGGCGGCGAGCAGCAAAACAAGCAGGCAAGTTTGCACTTAGATTACAGCTTCTCCGACGAACTTTTTTGGTCCTTCAAAGTCTATACGCAGGATCTTGAACGTTCCCGCTGGGTTAAATTCAGCGCCGCGGGAAACCAGCAGGAGCGGCGTACGGAAGAGACGCAGTCGGGTGCCATTTCCACCCTCAGTTATGAAACCAGCGATTGTGGCGTCGAACACCTGAGACTTGTTTGGGGCATGGACTACCAGTATCAGGATGATCTTTACCAGCGTTACACGACGGCAGATCGCGTACAGCAAGGAAACTCCTGGCGACACTGGGACTACAACCAGTGGTTTTGGGGGAGCTATTTACAGGCGGACGCCAAAGTTTTGCCCTGGCTCAGGCTCATGGGCGCGTTACGGGTGGACTACCTTGACGGAGAATTTGAGGACAAGGTCAAAACCACCAAAAGCGACATGATAGACTACGGCTGCATCTGGCAGCCCAAGTTCGGCGCAGTTATAACCCCATACGAGGGTTACAATCTCTTTGCCAACTATGGTCGCACCTTCCAGGTGGGCTGGAACAGCAGGTTCGACGAGGCTGCCGACACAGATTATTCAAAAAACGACGGCTGGGAAGCAGGCATCAAGGCATCGCCCGTAAACTGGCTCGCCGTCCGTTTAGCCTACTGGCAGCAGACCCGCTCGGATGAGGTCATGATAAATATGCAGGGAGACTCGGAAAATATAGGAGAAACCAAAAGAGAGGGATGGGATTTTGAACTCAACCTAAAACCTCATAAGTGGGTGACAATTTGGGGTTCTTACTCGCATGTGGATGCGGAATTTTCCGACCCCGGGCCCAGAAACCCGGAGAGAAAGGGGAAGGACCTGAAAAATATCCCTAATTACACAGCCAAGCTGGGGCTTGATTTAGACCACCCTTCAGGGTTCTCCGGGCATATTTGGTTGGAGTCACAGGACGACTACTACGTTGACAACTTGAACGAGATCTCCAAGGTTGGGGATTATAACGTGGTCAATCTTGACCTGAAGTACGAACTATCAGCGCTTACCTTAGGTTTCCAGATTCAAAATCTCTTTGACGAAGATTACGCGGGATTTGTCTGGAGGCAGACATGGGCAACACCTGAGACCTGGTATTCCCCTGGCGACGAGCGTAGCTTCTATGCATATGCAACTATCGACTTTTAAAAATGTATTATAGGGAGCCGGGTCAAATTGCACCCGGCTCCCCCTCAAGTTATATTGTTCAGGACTCTGTCTGAGCCGCATGAACAAATTCAAAAACAAATGATCGTGATGGAGGAATCTGACGATGGACAGAAGGGTTTTGCTAAGCGTTTTTATTTGTCTTGCCATATTCGCGGGGGCAGGTTCCGTTTTGGCCCACGACATGTGGCTGCAGGAATCAAGGGAAGGGTTCGATATTGCTCTTGGTCACAAAGGTCAGACCGACCCCTATGAACCCGAAAGGGTCAAAAGGGTTGTGGGTTATACTGAAAACGGCTGGTCGGTCCCACTTGATATTGAACGAAAGAAAGCGGGATGCCGTGTTATTCCGGACGAGGCATTCTGCGCCCTTAGCGGTATTCTTGACAACCGATACTGGCTGAAAACCACGGATGGTTGGAAGAATCAGCGCAAACGGAAAGACCTGGAAATCTTAAAAGAGGGCCATTCCTATAAGTTCACCAAGCACGTTGTCAAATGGTGTGATGTTCTCGCCAGGCCCCTGGGCCAGCGCTTTGAAATTGTTCCGCTTAAAGACCCTACAAAGTTGAAGGAGGGAGACTGTCTGCCGCTGAAAATCTTTTTTGAGGGCAAACCGGTTTCCGGGGCCAGTTTGGCAAAGACAAGCAGTATGGACAAGACCCATGCTCTAGAACAGGTGCAGGGTGAGGGACCTTTTGTGGTGCAAATTGGGCCAACCGGTTTACAATTAATCAATGCCAAATTCGAACTTCCAGTTCAGGGCCGGCAGGTCGTTTGGTTTGCGGTTTCTCTTACCTTCCTCACCACAAAGTAACATGTTGCCGCTGGACGTGTGCAAAGTCTCCGCCGCCGCAGACGGCGTAAGAGGATAAAAATCGCTCTATTTCCGGCACTATACGACCAATTTCTGGTGATATTTCCAACGAACCGACTTTTTTGAAGATATTATCAATCCACTTTTGGGCAGCTGTTGGATTGTCTAAGGATATGTATTCGGCGATTTTTTCATGGATCGATCACTCGAATAAGTAGTCTTGGAATTTCGTCTCCTCGCCGGCGTTCCAGACCGCCCAGGGGAGATAATTGTTGTTGCGGTCGGGTTTATGTATGCTGACTTGGCCCTCGCGGCCGGCCCGGTCGTCATAGTGGCCGATCAGCTTACGAGCCTCTTCCCTGGTGAGATTGGGGTTGTTGCAATGGATCTCGATGCGCCGGCCGTCTTTTGGTGCCAGGCTGGTGTCGGAGGCCAAGACGTGTTCAACAAGGCCTTTTTCGGGGGCGGGAAACAACACCTTAAACCCGACCACCACGATTACGATGCTCAGGGCAAATAGGATTCCCGGTAGTCTCGATTTTTTCGCCATTTATTCGTACCTCTTAATCTTCGTTCGAAGTGAATTCTTACAAAGGGGTTATTTTACTCTAACCCCTTTTCTCCTTTACCTGGCTGATAAGTTGATCTCGATCTGAAAGTGGGTATGGGATCCAAAGCTGTACTTCCTCTTTTTCATTATGGTGAGAGCCGACCCCAGTTTGGACAGTTTGGCCAGTCTGCTGCAGACTGCAGTGCGCCAGTCTGCAGTCTACTCAAAAGATGAGCGTAGATCTTCGAAATGTTCTGATGTGCCCGAAAGCGATCACACGGCCTACGGTCCGTAAAAACGGTTTATTGCTCGCGAAATATCCGGAGGCGTGGACGCGACGGTAATTACGGCCAGACCGATCATGTTCCGAAGTTCTTCAAGGGCAGCTTCCTCGGTGGGGTCAGCAATAGCAACCGTCAAGACTCCCTGTTGCACACTGAGCGGCATGACTTGCAACCTTCTTGCGATCTTGGCAGGCACCAATTTGCGCAACTGGAAATCTATGGTCTGACTACTCAGGTCCATAAACGGGATATTATATTGGACCGCCAAGGCAATACCGATCATCTTATATGTGGCGTAACCCAGACCCACCATGATATCACCCAACTTTATCTCCCTCTGGTGCTTCTGTGCCTCCAACGCTTCATCGACTTGCACTCGGTCCACAAAACCCTGTTCTAAGAGAATATCTCCAATTCTCTTCCCTGGTTGTTGTTTCTGCCCTTCAATTCCCTGCCTTAGTTGTTCATCAGTGATGGCCTGCTTTTTTAACAGGATTTGGCCGATCTTCTCCTTGCGAACCCGTTGCTGCTCCTGAATTGCACGCTCAAGCATTTCCGGCGTCACCATCCCCTTTACAGTCAGAATCTCTCCCAACCGTTTGACCGAAACTACATCGCGGATCGCTGAAACCGGCACAAAAATGCGTGACACATCCTTGAGGTCTGTCGGGACTAGGTAAAGCCCAATTCGTGTCCCCCCAGTGCTCTGGGCCACACCGCGAATTGTCTTACGGTCCATGAAGCGGACAGTCACAAGTCTGGCAGAAGAGGGAAAGGCCACCTTGCTTTTTGGCATTGCCGGATCATTAAGAAAGGAGACCATTTTGACACTATCAAACCTGATCTCCCTAGACATCTGGCCATCGGACTCTTTGACCACCATAAAAAAAGTCGGCAATTGTGGGTTAAAACTTTGAATCGCTCCCTGGAGTTTCTCGTCGTCCATAAAGGTCACAATTGCCA
>JAUVJT010000169.1 GCA_030592225.1 Candidatus Stahliibacteriota bacterium
CTTGACAGGCTCCGATTTTTTACTACAATTACCTAACGTTCGTTAAAGAGATTGAAAACTGGAGGTTTGACTAGTGCTTGATTTTGATGAACTAAAACAACTTACCAAAGAGGGACTAGTGGACCCCATTGAAGTAAGTACAAACGACCTAATGGATACCGACCTCTCAACGCTACCGGAAGGGATCTCTCTTTTGATTTTGGAATCCTATTTTCCTGAAACTTTAATTTGGCGCAAAGCTGACTCTCTAATTGCAGAAATAACCGAACATATCTATACAAAATACTGGCAACACAAATACCATGCTCGTGTTTTTGCTGATGCAATGGCAAGAGCTGTTAAACGTCTACGACATGAAAACCATCCTTTTTCAGATGTTAATATAGATTCTGACGATGATATTCATATGTTTATTCGATGGAAACTCTCACTCCCAATAACAACTTCTACCCTAAAGATAATAGCCTCTATAAATGCTGCCTTCGATTTAGTTTGGGAACGGGCGAACTTAATCCTTGAGAACTCTGACTCTGTCCTAATCTTAGGTAAAGACACCGGTGACGGTTTAGAAAAACTGCGAAGAATTGCATCGAGGTTGGAAGATTTAGGGTATTACCCTTATGTTATCAAAGAGCAACCTGACAGAATCGGAGAAAGCACTATTCAAAAAGTACTAAGATTTGCTCTGTCATCTAAATTCATAGTTGTTGAAAACTCCGAATCGTCCGGTCACCTCTACGAAATACCGCACGTTACAAAAATGGCAGAATGCGTTACAATCGTTCTGCAACAAGAGGGACAAGGGGCTACTTGGATGTTCGAAGATGCTTACGCAAAATATAAACATTGGAAGAAATTCACCTACACCACCAATATGTTTGAAGCAGAACTTAAGAAAGCTGTACAATGGGCAGAGAATTTCATCCAAGAATTTGGACAATTTCAAAAAGATACGCTCCCATGGCTAGAATAAAAAGTGAGGCACGATGCAAAGTAAAATCATAACCCAAGCCGAATTCACAGAAAGGCTTTGCCGGCTTTTTGCAAAAGGACGCATCTCTGCCTACCCTCGAAAACGCCGCGACCGACACATCCTCCTCAAAAGCATCGTAATGAGTCTGAAGAATAGAAAGGACTACACAGAGGCCGAGATTAACGAAGCTATCAAGGCCTGGCTCGCAGGTATGCACGAACCTCGCGGACTTGATTACGTCGCCTTGCGCCGCTATCTGGTGGACGAAGGCTACGTTGACCGCTCCCGGAACGGTTCACGGTACTGGGTCATGTCCCCCGGGCCCTCGGCAAAGTGGTTCGAGGCTAAGGTGGACGCAGTTGACGTATTCAAGATAGTTGACGAGGTAAAAGAGAACTTTGACAAGTCACGACGCAAACGCGGCGAGGTCAGACAGAAGATTCTCGACTCGGCAACAGAACTGTTTGCCCGGAAAGGCTACGAAGGCGCTTCGACTAGAGAAATTGCCGAGGCAGCCGGTGTTGCCGTACCTAACATCTACTATTATTACAAAGACAAGCAGGGACTTTACCAGGCGACCCTGACCGAAAGCGCGGTAGGTTTGCTGGAATTACTGAAAAAAGTAGATGATCCCAGCGCCTCGTTGCGCGACCGATTCCTGGCTCTGGCCAAGGCAAAGATAAAATTGGCCAAAAAGAAAAATACCGCCATTGAACTGTTCACCAGAGAATGGCTGGACAGCGGCTCGCCAGGGCTGCCGCCCAAGCTGAAATCGGCAATGAGCCAGTCCATAAAGTTCATGGAACAGATGATTGCCCAGGCCGTACAGCGAGGCGAGATCCGCCCCATAAACCCCAAGCTGGCTGTTTGGTACATGTTCAGCCTCGCCTTTCTGCAGGGCAGCAAGTTCATTACCAAGTATTTGAAAACGAAAGAACTCACCGACGATGAGATTGAGGAATACGTTGACCTCATCATCAAGGGTCTGGAAAAGAAATGACCCGTAACACACCCGTACCCCTTCGGGGCATTCTCACAGTTATTTGGAGCATACGCTCCGTTTACAATAAGATAACACTCGTATTTCACAGATGCAGAAAGGAGACAAAATGGCTCTATTAACCATCAAAGACCTGGTCAAGGACTACAAAACCGGCAAGGTCATAACCAAGGCATTGCGGGGCATTGATCTGGAGATTGCCCAGGGCGAGTTCCTGTCAATCGCCGGTCCGTCAGGATCAGGCAAAACGACCCTTTTGAACATCATCGGCTGCCTCGACACCCCCACTTCGGGAACGGTCAGTCTGAATGGAACCAACCTCAATCACATGAAGAAAAAAGCCCGCGCCGAACTGCGCAAGAACTCCATCGGATTCGTGTTCCAGTCGTTTAATCTGATACCGGTGCTCACCGCGTTCGAGAACGTGGAAATCCCTCTCATCCTTCTCAACTGGGACAAGCGCAAACGCAAGGAGACGGTTGAGCAACTGCTTGTAGACGTGGGTCTCAAGGAGTACATCCATCGCAGACCAACCGAGATGTCGGGCGGACAGCAGCAGCGGGTGGCCGTTGCCAGGGCATTGGTCAAAGAACCCAAGCTGGTTCTTGCTGACGAACCCACCGCCAACCTCGACTCCACCACGGGCAAGACAACCCTGGAGTTGATGAGGGAACTCAACGAAAAGCACGACTCCACCTTTATCTTCTCCACCCATGACAAGATGGTTATGGACTTCGCGGACAGACTCATTCTCCTAAAGGACGGAAAAGTCTCCTCCGATACCGGAGGCAAAAAATGAAAACTCTTTTAAACACAAAGGACACCAAGAATCTCAAAGTCCACAAAGATGCTTCGATTTCTTCAATTGACCTTTGTGGTAATTGTTAAATGATTCACTATAGGAGAAGATAATGAATGTCTTATCAGACACAAAAAACCGCAAAGGGCCCACGATTTTTCCCTTCTCAATAATTCGTCTTTGTGCTCTTTGTGAGCTTTGTGGTGATTACTCCCTTAGGAGGAAATAATGCTGTTCAAGATGGCAATAAGAAACGTTTTCCGTCATACCCGCAGGACTATGATCACCGCGGTGGCCATCGGCGTGGGTCTGATGTTCATGATTATGATAGACTCCTTGTTTGCAGGCGTCGAGAACCAGACCATGCGCAACATTTTGGAAACCGACAACTCCGAGCTTGTGCTATACCCTGCCGGTGTCTTTGAAGACAGGTTCATGTTCCCTCTGGATACCTTGATCGAGGACGCCTCGGCGATGGCTACTGAACTACAGCAGAAATATCCGGATGTTATCTCGGCCACCCCCAGGCTGCGCTTCGCAGTATTCGCCATGGCCCCTGAAGCAGAGCTTTTTGCCTTCGGTATGGGTATCGATCCTGAGACTGACCCGAAAGTATTTGACCTGCAAAACAAGATTGAAGAAGGCCGATTCCTTGAAGCGGACGGCGACCTGGTGATAGGCGCCGGGCTGGCCAAGGAGCTGAAACTGGAACTTGGCGACTACGTTTTGATCCAAACCCGCTCCCGCCGCGGGGTAATGGACGTACGGGAATACGCGATAACTGGAATCGCCAACACCTCCAACCCGCTAATCAACGCCAACGCAGTACTCATAACCCTTGCCGATGCCCGGCTAATCCTACAAGCCCCCGCCGCCGCATCGGAGATTGACCTGCACGTCAAGGGCGACCCCAAGGAAACCGAACGGCTGGAGATCCTGGGTTCCGAGATTGGTAAGTACCTGGGTGCAGATTTTGAACTCTACACCTGGCTGGACCTCAACGCAGGGTTGTTCGAGATTGCCGGCCAGAAAAAGTCGGGGGGATACTTGATTGGACTCATAGTAGTCGTTATCGCGCTGGTGGGAATAGTCAACACCATGCTACTGTCCATATACGAGCGAATACCCGAGCTGGGAACCATGCGGGCCATGGGATTCTCCAAGGGCAATATCCGGTGGATGATGCTTATGGAGGGTTCGGTCATCGGCTTCTTTGGCGGCCTGTTTGGAGTGATACTGGGACTTGCAGTGGTCATACCCTTGACCGAAGTAGGCATTGATTTTAGCTCTTTGATGGGCGACTTCGAGATGCCCATGCCCATTGATCTACATTACAGGGGTGAGTACAACTTCGGCTACATGGCGTTCACCTTCTTTTTGGGCTGGATTATTTCCACGGTGATTACTTTGATCCCTGCAGGCAAGGCCACCAAGATAGAACCCTCAGAAGCGCTTCGAAGCACGTAGGAGTCGAAATGAAAATCCGCAGATTTCACCGTAGGGGCGAGGCATGCCTCGCCCAAATTTGTGAATTCAACACAAAGAACCACAGAGCACGCAAAGGTTTTTCTTTCCCAACAATTAGTCTTTGTGCTCTTTGTGCCCTTTGTGGTTATTCCCATACACCCCCCAGGAGGATAAGATGCTTTTGAAACTTGCCTTAAGGAACGTTCTGCGCAACAAGCGCCGCTCTATATTGACCGCTGTGGGCATCATTATCGCTGTAATGCTCATCATTTACGCCCAGGGGTTCATTACCGGCATGATTGACAACATGATAGAGAACACCGCGCGCATAAAAACCGGCCACGTACGCATTGTTACACCTGAGTACCTGAGACGGGAAAAACTCTTCCCTCTTGAGGAAGCGGTATACATCACCCCTGAAC
>JAUVJT010000138.1 GCA_030592225.1 Candidatus Stahliibacteriota bacterium
GAGACGATTGAGGACATCAAGATTCACGTTAAAGCAGGCAAGGAACACCGATTCGTGGTGGTCTTCGACGGGGAAGATCTCAGTCACGAGTTGACCGAATCCGATCCCCAGAAGGAAGGCGCTCCACCTGCGGTCATAAAGCCTTTGGCCAAGGATGCGGGTAAGACGGCGCGTATCGTCAACCGCTTCGTACTGCAGGCTCAGGAAGTGCTGCAGACAGAGAAACGCGCCAACACCTTATTGATGAGAGGATTCGCATCCCTGCCCGACCTAATACCATTCCCTGAACAATTTGGTCTGGAACCTGGGGCTATCGCCACTTATCCCATGTACCGTGGTCTTGCCCAACTGGTAGGCATGCACGTGCTCCAAACCGGTTCGACATGGGAAGATGAACTTCGTACCCTGGCTGACAATTTCGATAATTTCGATTTTTTCTTTCTGCACTTCAAGCAAACCGACTCCGCGGGCGAGGATGGTGATTTCGACCGCAAGGCTGATTTCATTGAGAAATTTGATGCCCTGCTCCCGCAGATACTTGATTTGAAGTTCGACGTTATCGCCATCACCGGTGATCACTCAACCCCTGCCTTGCTCGCAGGACACTCCTGGCATCCAAACCCCTTCATGCTTCATGCCCCTGCCACGGCCAGAACCGAAGGAGAACCTGGATTTTCTGAACGGCGCTGTGCGCGTGGAATATTAGGTCACCTCAACAGCCTTGAGGTCATGCCTTTGCTTTTGGCTCACGCCGGACGCTTGAAAAAATTTGGAGCTTGATTATGAAAAAAGCCCTCGTCTCTGTTTCCGATAAGCAAGGTCTGGACAGGCTGGCAGCGGTGCTGGTTGAGTCCGGCTATGAGATACTATCCACCTCGGGCACTGCCGCCTATCTTGAGCGAGCAGGCATCGGGGTAATTGAGATATCGGATTATACCGGGTTCACCGAAACCTCCGACGGTCGGGTCAAAACCCTGCATACCAAGCTTTACACTAACATCCTGGGCAGACCCGCCGACATCCAGATGGTGGTAGTCAATCTTTACCCATTCGAGGAAAAGATGAAGCAGGGTCTTTCCTTAAAGGAAATGATTGAGTTCATTGACATCGGCGGCGTGACCCTGCTTCGCGGCGCTGCCAAAAACTTTGAATACGTGACCGTGGTATCCTCGCCTGACCAGTACGACGAGTTGATTGAGGAACTACAGGCCAAGGGGGAAACCTCCCCCCAGATGCGTGCCCGGTTTGCCCGTGCCGCGTTCGAGCGCACTGCCATATACGACGCTGCGGTAACCTCCTACCTGTCGGAGTCCTCATCGGCGGGAATCGCCCGCACCCCCTGGGCAGTTGGCATGTATGCCACAGACCCAATGGCGCTAAAGTACGGCGAGAACCCTCATCAGCAAGGCGCCTACTACCGCTTTCCCTTGGCTGACTTCCGGTTCAAGGAATTATTAGCCCATCCCCTATCCTACAACAACCTGATGGATCTCGAAGCGGCTATTCTTACCGTACAGGAGTTCAGTGAACCTGCGGTGGCGGTGATGAAACACGCCAATCCCTGCGGTGTTGCAGAGGGGAAAGAAGGAGAGGACTACGCTGAAGTACTGGCCAGAGCGTACAATGCCGACTCGCTGTCCGCCTGGGGAGGGGTCGTAGCCCTCAACCGCCCGCTGACTGAGGAGATTGTGAAATTCTTCTCAGGCAAATTCGTAGAGGTGCTGGCCGCGCCCGAGGTTGACCAAAAGTTGATGCCGCTTTTTGCCAAAAAGAAGAAACTACGCCTGGTTCAATATTCCGGTAAAATGCCTGACGTGACCATTCGTTCCACCCTGGGTGGGGTTCTTGTACAGAACAGGGACAGCAGCTTGGAAACCCCGGATCAGTGGAAGGTTGTAACCGAACGTCAACCGACGGAAGAAGAGGCCGCCGCCCTTCTTTTCGCGTGGAAGACTGCCAAGCACACCCGGTCCAACTCGGTGGTGATTACAGGTGAGGACGTGAGCCTGGGAATCGGCGGCGGACTGCCCAACCGGGTGGATTCGGCGCGCAGAGCCTTGCAGCTTGCCGGAGAGCAGACCTATGAAGACACAAGGGTATGCGCCTCCGACGGTCTGTTCCCGTTCGCCGACTCCATCGAGGCGCTCAAGGGTTCCGGCGTGACTGCGGTTATCCAGCCTGGCGGCGCAATGCGCGACCAGGAGGTGATTGCCGCAGCCAATGCCGAAAACATTGCCATGGTCTTCACCGGCGTGCGTCACTTTGCCCACTGGTAACCCCGTAACACCCGTCCCCCTTCGGGCCAAAGTCTGTCCTTTGAGTCGCTCACGCCTGCCGGCTAACAGATGCCAGCTAACGACCAGGAGGCTGTCCGAGAATGACTTATACGCTTGCGACGAAGTCAATCCGCATGATGACTATTCACGAGGCGTGAATGACGAAGTGCCCCCGTCGGGTACGCAGATTTTCGCAGACCAGGAGGAAACCTTGACTCAGGCAAGTTGCGTAGATATATGTCTTATCGTTGTTCGCCGATTTTCGCTCTCTGTTCTCTGTGGTCTCTGTGATTATTTTCGGACAAACTTCTGAGGAAACCCAGGGACTATGCACGAACGAAACAGACTGAGGGTTCTGTTTTACCTGCCCTTCCTGGCATACGCCTACTTCAGCTTCACTGGCCAGTTTGTGCACAATCTGAACCCGCTGTATCTGATAGCCGTACCGGTGCTCGCCGCACTCATTCTTCTGCTTTCCCGCAACCTGTGGTTCTTCTTTCTGGCAATCGCTGCGAATAACCTTGCCGTTCAGCTTACCGGCGGCAGCGCCTCCCAGCTTTTCTTTTTCTACTTCCTGCTCTTATTTGTGGAAGGATTCCGCACCGGCCACCTGAGATATATCGCCGCAGCAGCGCTAATCCTTACGTTGGAGGCAGGTTCTGCCCTTTTTTACCTGAGCGACACGCCATTCCCCTTCGGCACCATGGGCGCCTTTGCGGCGTTTGCCGCAATCATCTACCTCTTCCTGCGTCGGGAAAAGAAACATACAGACGCCCTTGCCCAGACCCTTGAGGCTGAAAAGGCCAAGTACCATCCCATCGATCCCTTGTCCAGCTCCCGCTCGGAGCGTCTGGCGGCGCTGAAGGAGAAGAGTTATTCGGTGGACGCCGATGCGCTTTATGCTGGATTTGTCGAGTTCGCCTTCGCCACCCTTGAGGTTCATACCGCGGCCCTGTTCCTGGTGCATGGAAAACGGCTGCACATGGCGGCGGTATGTTCGAGAGACGAACGGGTACACAGAACCGCCTCTTTTGACCTTGGCGAAGGACTGGTAGGCTACCTGGCAAGGGAAGAAAAACCGTCGCTGTTAAACGACCTTGGCAGGGACGCGGAACGACTGGGATACTACAAGGAAAAAATCAACGTCACCTCGCTTGCCTCGGCTCCCATTAAATCCTCAGACGACGTGAACTACGGAATACTCATAGTCGACGCCCAGCGCCGTCTTACCGAGTACGATCAAGGATTTCTTGACAACCTTGCCTCGCTTATTGCGCGCGACATCCAAATCGCGGCCGCTTACGAGGAACGTCACCGCGAGGCCCTGAAATTCTCAGGACTGTACGAACTTGCGGGAAACCTTCTCACCGGCCTGTCGGCAGAAGAGTTGATTGACCGCAGCTTCGCGCTGGTAAGTGAACTTTTTGCCCCTGACGCCATCGGTTTTGCCCGGTTGAAGAAGGGTACCGACGGCGTTGTGCAGAGATACGAAGGCGGGGTTGATTTTGACAAAAAAAACTTCCGGTTCGAGGCCGAACGCAGCCTGGTAGCCATGGCAGCCAAGCACAAGGGATTTCTTAAACACCGCGACATGAGCAAACCCGGGCTTTACCGCATGGGCCCGGGAGAGCAAACACCTGCCAACAAAACCTTTCTGGGCATTGGGTTTGATGAGGACGAGGAAACCCACGGAGTGCTGTGGCTGGAGAAGAAAGAGGCTGACGCTTACAGTGAACGGGAGGGCAAGATTCTGGGATTTGCCGCAACCCTTCTTTCCGCCGCGTTCCTGCGGGTGCGCTACCAGGAAGAACTTTCCCGCCTTGCCCGACTGGACGGACTCACCGGACTCCTTAACCACCGCGCTTTCCAGGATGAGCTTCAGGAATGCATTCAGAAATCGGGCACGGTGGCGCTCTTCATCATTGATATTGATCATTTCAAGAAAGTCAACGACACCTACGGACATCCGGTGGGAGATATGGTGCTTGCCAAAATAGCAGAGAGCATCAAGGATAAGGGTATAGCCGCTCGCTACGGCGGCGAGGAATTCGCCTTGATTATACCCAACATCGCCACCCAGCAAATGATAGGCCGCGGTGAGGAAATACTGACTGCGATCCGCCGCGCCCAGGTAAGGGTACGGGAAGGAACCATCCAGGTGACGGCAAGCGTGGGCGGAGCGCTCTACCCTTCAGGTTCCAGAACCCGTGAAGACCTCGTTCGCGCAGCCGACGCCGCACTTTACAAAGCCAAGCAGGGCGGACGCGACCGCCTGGTTCTGGCAGAAAAGAAATGAGCGCCATTGCTGCAAACAGACGGGCATAATCCGCGTTACAAACTTGATTCCTGCAAGTAAATGAGTAATATAGAACCGATGAAATCCTTGAGCCGAATCCTTTTTTCAGCACTAACGATCCTTATCCTTTCCCTGCTCATCTTCTGCCGAAACGAAGAAGACGCCTGGATTACCGATCTTGAGGATGCCGTCTTTACGGAAATCAACGCGGTGCGTTCTGAGAACGGGGTCTCAGCATTATCCTTAAACCAGGACTTGGCCGACTTTGCACGAGCGCACTCCCGGGACATGGCCCTGCGGGGCTATTTCAGCCACACCACCCCTGATGACAAGAGTTTCGAGGACAGGATCAATGAATCAGGCATCTCCCACACATTGGCAGGCGAAAACATATACATGCGATGGGGTGACAACTTTGATGAAAGCGTGGATGATCTGGCGGTTACAGTGGTGGACGCCTGGTTCAACTCCGAGGAACACAAGGGAATCATGCTCAACAATGATTTCAACCGGGGCGGTGTGGGATGCTACCAAGGCGACAGCGCCCTTTACGTAACCTTCACAGTAATTCAACAATAGACCACGACCTCTCTTGACAAGCTATCCTGTGAGAATATTATGAATTAGAATATGAAACAAGAACAAACTTCAAGAAAGGAGAACGAAATGAAAAAACTCTTAACCGTCACACTACTACTTGGAGTAGTAAGTATGGCTTTTGCAACAGACATGTTTTTCGTTGAAGATTACATGGAAGTAGATACTACTTTTAGCGGAGAAAAAGCACGAAAATTAGCTAGTGTTGAATTCACTACGACTACCCCAATATCTATCATATCTGTTACGTATGGTACGTCCTATGACAATGCAGGTCTTTGGCTTACTATAAATGGGGACTCAATAGGAATGTCGGTTGGCGTCCGCACATTCATCAAAGAATTGTCGAAAGGTACGTACACAATTGATTTAATGGCCAATCTTGTGTACGAATCGCGTGTAATAAACCCAAGACTACAAGTAATAGTTTTCTTTCAAGACGGCTCTGCTCTCTCTGAATCTCCTCCAGACGACATCAACCCTATAGAACCCCATAGTATCCTAACCTCTGGCAACATGGTTCACGTTGAAGGCTGTTCAGAGATTTACGACCTTTCAGGCCAGAGGGTTGACTGTGAGGTCA
>JAUVJT010000046.1 GCA_030592225.1 Candidatus Stahliibacteriota bacterium
CAGACTGACGAAAGACTAGGGCGGGATTCAAACCCGCCCCTACGCTCGTCCAGGTCAGTTTCCGTGTTTCCAGAACTCTTGCGGTCCCGGAATACCTAGGGGCACGGCTTGCCGTGCCCCTACATTGATATCCCATACAACAGAGACGAACCCAGGGTTCGCAGGGGTACGCTAGAAGTATGGAGGGGAGAGAGGGTGTGCGGTTCGTGCGGTGCTGTAAACACCCCACGATAAGGACTTGACAAAGATTTCCATTTGTTTACAATAAACGTACTATAAACGACTCGAACACAAAGGAGAAGACATGAACAAATATTTAGCGAAGGGATTTTCGTTGGTGATGGTGGGGGTTTTAGGGTTGTTTGTTCGTCCCCTCTCTGCAGACATAAGCGCACGCGCCACCCTAATTAACTGGTTAAATGCAATCAAGGTTAACAATGAAGAAAAGGCACTTCAGTATAGCGTACTCGAACGGTGGGACGGTATTACCAGTTATACAATCCTCAAGGAGGACCCCCAACCAAATATTGGGAACTACCTACATAGTAAAGACTGGAAGCGTCAATCGTTAGATAGCCTGCACTTATGGCTTACTTGGGCGGCTGCCGCAATGGATACTGCCGAGAACATAGAGGCCGCAATGGATACTGGTGAGGATGCAGATAGGGTAGCATGGGAGGCTATGGCGCACGAGTCATATGAGAAGTCATATGAAAAGCTCTATCGGGAACGTTATGGCGACCTGCCCGATTCCTTGTCTATAGTCACCAAGGTCTTTGACGGCTCTTTTAATGAACTCGCAGGTCTGAAAAAAGGGGATATTTTGCTTACTTTCGATGGGAGACCAGTATACTTCTATGAGCTTCCACGTGATCCCCCTCGCAAACGCACTTTGTTCGGGGAACTTTTCGTTTCTCCCAAGAAGGCCCGCCCGGAAATGGTTGAGTTGGTGGTTCTGCGAGCCGGAGATACGATTAGTATCCGGTATCCCGGAGAAGGTTGCAATATTCCCATGGCGTCTTTGAAAGAAACTATCAAGATTCCGAGTGTAAGTGTATGGGACCTCAGAAATGCCGCTGAGGAACGCGCAGGGAAGTATTACAAAAAATGCCAGATCTTCGGCGTGCCGAACTCTCTGATAAGTCGCGTCTATAGACGCATCGGTGAATTGCGTCCGGTAAACTGGGATGCTATTCAGTACAGCCCTTACGGGATGATGGGAAGTATCATAGATGGCATGAAGTTTGCGCTTATCTCTCAGGGACATCCTGATGCAGTTAAAGCTGTAAACAGCATTCCGATAGGACCGGAAGCCTTGGAGTGTATGGGGGAAGGTGTATTGGTAATTAGGAACAAAACCTTTGATGTTAAACTTAGCGGTATATTCCAGGATGGTGCGTTTAAGGGACTGCCTTGGACATGGAATTACGATATTTGGGTCGCCCGTTGTGACCGGGTGGTGAACGGGGAGACTATCCCAGGCAAATGGTTGGTAATCGGGGGTATAGAATGGGAAGGATGGGAAAAATAACTTTCCCTTTCTGGATTTGGTATGTCCCAAATATAACACCCTTTACAACGATCGTGTTTTCATCTTGAGGGATTCTATTTAAGCCTAGCGTGTAGTGCGAGGCTTAAGCCTCGCTGCCGAACCTGAAGGTTCGCACTACTTTTATACCCACTTTAATCATCAGGGGCTTCGCCTCATCGGGGGCGCGGCCTTCGAGCGGGCAATCACGCGCAACGGGAAGGGCGCTTTTTTCGTCTTGCAAGGCAGTTGGAGTCCCGCGCCGAGCACAAGAGGTTGACACCGGCCCCGAAATCGCAATAATTAGATGTCTTTGAATGAAGACGCATTGTTGTTGTGTAAAGGAAATTTGCCGAAAAGGAGATTTATAGATGAATCCTGAAGGTAATAAAGAATGCTCACCTTTTCTGGAAAAGGCGCTGTTGAACTTCTTTGCCTATACCACCGTTTCATCAGCCATAATAGAAACCCTTGAAGGATCCGATACTCTTTCAGGGGACGAGGAAATACTTTCCAGCGTCCGTGACATCAGGCGACTGGAGATACCTCGCACCGCTGTGGAAAGCTCCCTGTTGATACTTGCCGACTCCGGCCTCCTCGTCTCCTCGCAAGGTTCTTACCGGCTCACCGATGGCGGCAAGGAGTTGGCCGCGAAGCTGGCCGGACTTCGAATGAAGCTTCAGTAGAATCCGTCCTGTCAGGGAGACCAATCACTTGACCGGCAGGGAATTAGCGGCATAATATTGACTTATAAGGAGGCTTGGATGCCTGTCGAGATCCGTGAGGTACGTACCGGCAAGAAAAAAAGGCTCTTCATCTACTTCCCTGAGCGGCTGTACGAGAAGCGCTACCCGCAGTGGGTGCATCCCATATACAAGATGCAGCGCTCCTACTTTGATCCGGGCAAGAACGACGCCTGGAACCACTCGGACGTCGTGCTGTATCTCGCCTGGCGCTCGGGCAGGCCGGTGGGACGGATAATGGCGCTCATAAACCACCGGTTAAACAAGTTCCGTAGCACCAACGAGGCGCGCTTTTCGTATTTCGACTGCATAAATGACCAACAGGTCGCAACCGCTCTGCTCAACACGGCCGAGAAATGGGCACGGGCTAAGGGGGTCTCCTGCATCATCGGCCCGCTTGGTTTTACCAATACCGACACCCAGGGCATTCTGGTGGAAGGCCAGGAACACCGAAGCATCATCGTCTCCTGGTGGCACCCTCTCTACACACCGTCCCTGAGTGAGGAAGCCGGCTATCGCAAAGAAATAGACTGGGTTGGCTACAGTATTGACCTTACCGAAAACACCATCCCCGCGGTGTACGCGAAGATAGCCAAACGGGTGCTTGCCCACACCCAATACGAGCTGGTGGAGTTTAAGCGGCGCAAAGAGTTGAAAGCATTCATAGAGCCTGTATTCAAACTGGTTAACGAATCCTACGCGGAGCTTTATGGATTTTCTCCATTGACCGACGAGGAGATTAAAAAGACGGCCGCAAACTACTTTTCTGTCCTCGACCACCGCTTTGCCAAGATAGTGACTCTGAACGAAGAGGTGGTGGGTTTTGCGCTGGGCCTGCCTGATTTGTCCCGGGGTTTCCGTGCCGCACGGGGTCGCTTGTTTCCCTTCGGGTTTACCAAGATTCTGCGCGCCCGCAACCGCAGCAAGCGTCTGGACATGGTGCTGGGAGCTATCAAACAAGGACATCGGGGCAAAGGGCTTGACGTGCTCATGGCCAATTCCATGTACCGCAGCGCCATTGACGCCGGTATGACTCACATCGATACCCACAAGGAGCAGGAAAAAAACACCAAGGTTCGCGGGGAGCTGGAACGGGTAGGCGGCAAGATATACAAACGTTACCGCGTGTACCGCAAAGAACTCTAACCCGCAACACCCCCCGTACCCTTGAGGGGCATTTTCATAACCTCCTGGGGCTAACGCCCCTGAATCAAGGATATAACACCCGCACCCCTTCGAAGGAGAAAAGATCGCATGAGGGAATGCAGCGTTCGTTTCTGGGCGCTTCTCTTATTATGGAGGCTCAGTATTCCTACCGACAAGCTGCGTCAGAAGGAAGACCACAGAGACACTGAGACAGAGCCTGCCCCTTGAGATGCTAATTTTATTGCATCTTATAGGGTATCCCATAGGGTACTGAGGCACAGAGTCTTCATAAAACCGCAGAGGTAAGCTGTGCGATCTCGAAGGTTACAAAACAAATCGTCTTTTGAATCTGTGTACGCTTTGCGACGAAGTCAATCTGTGGTTTTCGGGATTAATCGACAGGCTCTCAAGGGAGGGGGAATGCGGCGGTCGGTTCGGGTTCGCATCTCAAATCATATCGTCATCACTCCTGATCCGTGAACCAATATACTTGACCTGCGGCGGATTTTCTGCATAATACCGTGCAAGGAGGCCTTTTGTCAATTCAGATTCGCGAGGCGAGGACGGCGAAGGAAAGACGACAGTTCATCTTCTTTCCGGAAAAGCTTTACGAGAAGCGCTACCTGCAGTGGGTGCATCCCATTTATGTCAGCGAGCGAGAGTTCTTTAACCCGGGCAAGAATCACTCCTGGAAGTTTTGCGACGGCGTGCTGTTTCTTGCATGGCGCGACGGAAAAACAGTGGGCCGCATCATGGCGATGATTAATCATAAGGTCAACCGGGTCAACAACGAGGCAACCGGTCGGTTCGGGTTCTTTGACTGCGTCAATGACCGGGAAGTTGCCGCCAGGCTCCTTAATGCTGCCGAGGAGTGGGTAAAGAAACGGGGATGCAGCCGTATCGTCGGCCCCCTGGGGTTCACCGACCTTGATTGCGAGGGGATGCTGGTAGAAGGCTTTGAGCACCGTGCAACCATCACCACCTGGTGGCATCCTCCCTACACACCATCCCTTATTGAGGAAGCCGGCTATCGCAAAGAGATAGACTGGGTAACCTACCTGGTGGATGTTACCAGCTTCCTGCCTGAGGTCTATCTCAAGATTACCGATCGCATCAAAAAACGCGGCGAGTACGTGCTGGTAGAATACAGCAAGCGCAGCCAGCTCAAGACCGTTATCGAGCCGATATTCAAGCTCATAAACGAAACTTTCGGCGAGCTTTACGGATTCTCGCCCCTTGATGACGACGAGATACGCAAAATTGCCGCCGACTACATCGTTATCATCGACCCCCGGTTCGTAAAGGTGGTCTCAATAGGCGGCAAGGTGGTGGCGTTCACCATAGGGATTCCGGATATGACCAAGGGGATTCGCGCCGCCCGGGGCAGGCTGTTCCCGTTCGGAATATTCAAAATCCTCAATGCAGGCAAGCGTACCAGGCAGTTGGATATGCTTCTGGGGGGAATAGCCAAGGAACATCGGGGCAAGGGTCTTGACGTATTGATGGCAACTTCGATTTTCCGGAACGCGATTGAAGCGGGCATGACGCACATAGACAGTCATCACGAGCTGGAAGATAACCTTAAGGTACGGGCGGAGATGGAACGGCTGGGCGGAAAAACCTACAAGCGCTACCGGGTGTTTGCCAAGGAACTGTAGAATCCCCAACGGTATCCGACACTCAATGAGAGGGCTGGCGTACCTTTGTGCGAAGCGCGATTTGACAATCCGCAAAATTTGCATGCGTCCAGGAGCGTTATGAGGACGTCAGGGGAGGCTCATCGTTCTCCCCTTGCAGGGAGTTTCCGTCACGGTTCATTCCAGAAAAAAACTTGACGGAGACGTAATTACCGGTTAAACTTACCGACAATGTCAAGGAGAATGATTTGTCGGTAGAGGTTCGGGAAGTTAGCACCCCTAAGGAGCGCAGGCTTTTTATCTACTTCCCGGAGCGGCTGTACGAGAAGCGCTACCCGCAGTGGGTGCATCCCATCTACAAAGGCCAGCATGAGTTCTTCAATCCCCGCAAGCACAACGCCTGGAATTTCTCGGACGCCGCCCTTTTTCTCGCCTGGCGTTCCGGCAAGGTGGTCGGCCGGGTGATGAGCATCATAAATCACCGGCTCAACGAGTTTCACAACATCAAGGAGGCGCGATTCGGGTACTTCGACTGCATTGACGATGGGGAGGTTGCCCGTGCGCTTCTTTCCGCGGCCCGGAACTGGGTCAGGGAAAGGGGGTATACCTACATCGTAGGTCCATTGGGATTTGCCAACACCGACTTGCAGGGGATGCTGGTGGAAGGGTTTGAGGAGCGTGCCAGCGTGGGGGACGCCTGGCATCCGCCCTACACCCACAAATTGGTAGAAGCGGCGGGATTTCGCAAGGAGGTAGACTGGGTAACCTACTACGTGGACTTTACCTGTCTGCCTGCGGTTTATGCGAAAATCGCCCGCAGGGTTCTTAGCAGAAACCGGTACAGGCTGGTGGAGTTCGCTCACCGCAGGGAATTTAAGCCCTGGATCAAACCGGTATTCGTTCTCATGAACGAGGCCTACGGCAGCCTGCACGGCTTTTCCCCGCTCACCGACGCTGAAATAGACAAGGTGGTGCGCGATTATCTTCCTATCCTCGATCCCCGCTTTGGCAAACTGATTACCCTGGACGAGGAGGTGGTGGCGTTTGCCGTAGGGGTTCCCGACGTTTCGGCAGGCATCAGGGCGGCGCGGGGCAGACTCTTTCCCTTTGGTATCTTCAGTGTGCTTCGCGCCCGCAAGCGCTCACGCAGGCTGGATATGATACTGGGAGCAATCAAACAAGGACACCGGGGCAGAGGGCTGGATGTGGTTATGGCCAACGCCCTGTACGTGAGCGCCCGGAAGGCGGGAATAACCCATGCGGACAGTCATAACGAGCTTGAGAGTAATACCGCCATGCGGGGAGAGATGGAGAAGGCGGGCGGCAGGATTTACAAACGCCATCGCCTGTACCGCAAAGAACTGAATTGACTTATACGCTTGCGACGAAGTCAATCCGCAGATGACATCCTCAGTCGGGTACGCAGATGACAACTCCCTATGGTCGTTTTCCTCCGGTAAGACTCCTTGCAGTCGTCCTCCTGTGGAGCGCGGGTTTAGTATGCCCCGGTCGGGTGCTCCAAGCCGCGAAAAAATGAGAAAGGCGGACTGGAGAGTCCGCCCTCCAAAGTCTAATCCAGACAGAGGTTTTCGTGTTTCGTTCATTTGGACCACAAAGCTCAGGGTCACCGAAGATCATAAAAGAAGGATTGACTAGCGACGATTTTGCGGCATAATACCCTCACATGAAGAAAATAAATGTCGGGATTTTAACACTTCTCCTGCTGTCAGCGGCGCTAGAGGCTCAGACCGGAGAGGTTATTGAACAGGCAGCCATGGGTGCGGCGTTTGCCGTGGCCTGCGGGTTTGTTGCCGGCGAGGCGGCCTGGGTTATAGCCCCGGAATTCCCGGACGAAGAAGACCCATACAGGGTATCTCTTCCCGCAGCGCTTGCCGGCGCGTACGGCGTGGGGGTTCCCTTTGGTTCCGCGCTGGGGGTGCATCTTTCAGGATTGGTAATGGACAAGAACTCCCCGCTCTGGCCCAAATGGGCCGGCGCCGAAATCGCCGCACTGGCCGCCGGGGGAATATGCTGCCTCATCATCTCAAACACTAAAGAGACCCTGCCTCTGGCGTTCGCCTACTCCTTTCCCGTGGTGGCCGGGATAGGCGGCGCGTTCGCGGGCGAAGCTATTTCCCATAAGCTGGGTTGGGCGGACGCATCACTCCCAATTAAGATAGGCCTGTATCCGGCAGGCGACGAACTTGCCGTATGGTGCGGCATCCGCTTCAACTTCTAGTCTTCCCCTACTCAGCACACAAGATTTTAACCTGGAATTTCCCTTCCAGCGAGGATGGTGGATAAAAGACAAATCAACGAGTGGCGGCATCAAGGCAGCTGCAGTTGTCTTAAGCGTTAAGTTTGAGGGTGCTGCACTTTGAGAACTTCAGGCCCGCGCCAGGCTTTGGTTCAGGGCGGTGACCAGAAGATTCAAGTGAGACTGGATGGCATCGCTTTTCACCCGGGCCGCATCGAGCCGCACTACCAGATAATAACCTTCGGCAAGCAGCGACACCATACACACGACGTCGGCTGTTTCGGCGCTGATCGTTTTCACCTCGACCGGTTTAGCAGTTCCGGTCAACAGAGCGGCGGCGTCAAGTATCATGCCCAGGGCGGTTAAATCAACCCCTTCCTCGCCGATCTTCATTATTACGTCGCCCTTGGTTCCCACCACTTGTGCCGATACGAATCCCGGAGTGTGCCCGCCCCAATCCTTTATCCAGGACTCTTCCTGAAGACCCTGCTCGGGCGGCGGAGGCGGCGACCACTCAGCGGCTCCTGCCTGCTCGATCGCCGCATCTTTTTTCTCCGGGGCTTTCTCTTTTGGCTTTCGGGTAAAAGGCTTCTTCTCCCCCGCGCCTTCGGTATACTCGTCCATCAACTCCCGGGCGTCGCGCTCAATGCTTATTACGTCCGCATTGATTCCCCGCAGGCTCGCATAGGTGCCGTCTTTCCCCTGGAGTATGCCTGCAAACGCTTCCTCGCCGGTCATGAGCATGAACTCGGCGTGCACCAGTTTCCCCTTATCAAAGAAAATCATTCCCTCTTCGCCCGAGGCAAACCCCACCCTTAGCAGCAGGGTCTGTTTTGACGATTTTATGCCTCCCAGCAGATCGAGCATGTGCAGGGCAAAAGCGCCCTTAAAGGATTTCTGCCCCGAGTCACGTTTAGCCATCTTTCTCCTTTTATTTCGGTTGAGTCTACCCCAACTTGCATCCAAGTCAACCCGTAGCCTCCCCGTTGATCCCTTGACAACCCTACCCAACTGCCTATTATTGATGGAAAACAACAGAAGGAGGCACAATGCGAAGCATGAAGATCGTATTTTTGGCAATGATAATACCTTTTTTGCTTTTGGCAAACTGGGAAATTCTTGACATTCCGTCAAATCGAGATTTGTGGTACGTTCACGCACTCGACGAACAAACTGTATTCGTATATAGTGATCATAGTCAGGGAGAAGACATGTATGAAGGTCTTTGGAAAACCTTTGACGGAACCAACTGGGTTCTTGACTCAAATCTTAATGCCAAGTTTATTTACTTTGTAGACGATACTCTTGGGTTTTTAAGGGCAGATTTACTTACTATTGACGGCGGAAAAACATGGCAAAAAGGTGATACTGTCAACGGCAAATGGATAACAGATATTTCGTTTCCTAAAGGGCAGAGTCTCATTGGTTATGGGCTGAAAATATTTTGGGATACTACTGTAATGAAGACAATTGACGGTGGTTGGCATTGGGAAGAGCTTTCTACTTTGCCTGAGGTCTATCCCGGTTTTAGAGAGCAAACTGCACCTATTCAAATTTGCTTTCCAAGCGATCCAGATACAGGATACATAACAGTATGGTGTAAAAACTACGATGAAGGCGAGGAACATGAAAGTTATTTTAAGACTTGTGATGGCGGTCAGACGTGGGTATTGAATGAGGAAGGGTTGTGGAATGACGATTTCGGTTCTAGATGGGGAATTGCCTTTCCAGAAAATCCAAGTATAGGGTACATGAGTGGTAAAAAAACTTACCGTACAGACGACGGCGGTGAAACCTGGGATACAGTATATGACTATCGTGGTGAGTTGTGTTTTCCTGTTAATGATAAGGTTGGTTATGTGTTAGGGAGGAAACAGATACATAGAACTATTGATGGCGGTGAAACCTGGGATACATTTAAAGTAGAAGAATGGGAAGATACGATTTTTACTTATTTCTATTTTCTGAATAATTGGGTGGGATATATCACCTGTTGGTCAAAGTATGGTACTTATTATACGCCAAGCTTCGTTATTAAAACCACGGACGGGCTGTTGGGCATAGCGGAGGAACCACCCATGACACATCCATCCGATTGGCAGGTAATAACAGCCATCGGTCAAGAAATTGTTCTCCGATACTCCAACCTCCCTCATGGCTTTCACGCTTCGGTCTTTGATGCCTCAGGCCGCAAGGTTGACGAACTGCACTGCAACCTGACGGAGGGAACCGTTAGCTGGGGCAAGGGGCGCTCGACAGGGGTGTACTTCATCAGGGACGTATCGGGCAGTATGGCAATCGGCAAGGTGATTTTAGTAGAATAAGAAACACCTGTTTTTCTTGACAAAACCGCGCCTGGCCATATCCTCTAGCCGGAGGAACAAGTGGTAGATAAAACCGAAGCAGCAATCTGTGCGGCAGAAAGACAGCGCGGGTAGGGCAATGGCGGCGGCATGAATCTGGGCGGACTGGCGTTTCTTATCCCCGTGGTTGCCATTATAGTTATCGCCTGGCTGGCCATGCACGCCGCGTCCATAGCGCTGATGCTTACCGGCATGGATCGCCGCAAGGCGCAGTTCGAGGCGCTTAGCGCGTTCTTCGGGGTGGGATTCACCACCAAAGCCTCAGAGGAGGTAATCAAACACCCCCAGCGCCGCCGCATCATTTCCATCCTTATCGTTCTGGGCAACGCCGGCGTGATAACCGTCATCGCGTCACTGGTGGGAACCTTTGCCCACACCTCACTGGTCAGCGTGCCCATCGGTGTGCTGGTGGCGGCAGGGGTAATTTTTATCCTGTGGCGGATAGTGGTATGGCGGGGCTGGACCGAGCGTTTCGAGCGCTGGATTGAGCACAGGCTGCTGGGGGCTAAGGTGTTTAAGGAACAGCGGCTCATTGAGATGGTGGAGATTGACGGCGAGTACGTGATAGGCAAAGCTCTGGCCCGTCCCGACTGCACTTACGTGGACCGTCAGCTAAGGGACCTGAACCTGTCCCGCAAAGGACTTCTGGTGCTGTCCATCAACCGCAAGGGTAAGATTATCAGGCCTCCCAAAGCCTCCAACTACATCCGCGAAGGCGATATCCTGATCGTGTTCGGCAAACGCTCCCAGATCGAGCGCACGTTCTAAGCGCCTCACAAATCAGTTGACTCCCTTTTGTCATTGCGAGGAGCGTCGTGTTGCCAGATCGGCGCGACGCGGCAATCTCACGGCTCAAAGTTTCTGCTATGAGGGGTGCCCGAGACCGACGCGAAGCGGCGACCAAAGGGAGCTGCAATGTCGAATAAACCAGGGTCTGTCCCCAGTCAAGAGGGAGGAGAGATAGTTATTCTCGCGATGAACAGGGTGGTAAAAGAAGAGAGGCGGCACGAAGCCGCCTCTTACACTTATGGGACTGATGATCGGTCGTTACTGAACCATCACCAACTTGGCTGTGGCGACCCGGTCAGCCGCATACAGCTTGGCGAAGTACACGCCCGAAGCAAGCGAGCCGGCGTCCCAGGAAAGGTTGTGGTTACCGGCCCTGGCGGTTCCGGCCAGCGGCTCTGCCACCAGCGAACCGGCGGCGTCATATACGGCAAGGCGCACATCCGAATCCGCAGGGAGCGCGTAGGAGAACACGACCTTGTTAAGCGTTACCTCAGCCGAAAGGGTAAGGGGTTCAACCGGCAGGATTGTTTCCTGTATTGCATCCACCTTGGTTACCCGTTCGTTTTTACAAAACTCACTGGTGTTGCCTTCGGTGTCGGTTGCGGTGGCCGTAACATAGTCTCCCAATTCGGTGGCGGTCGTACGAACAGTCCACCTGCCCTGATTGTCGGCGACTCCCGAACCCAGGAAGGTTATGCCGTCGCCATACTCGTTATTGCCCTTGGAACCGATGAACACCTCTATGGTTGCGAAGCCGCGGAAGTTGCCGGTAAGCCTGCCGTAAACATGGTTGGTATAGGCGGAGTCAATGTCCGGGAAGTTCATGTTTTCGTTGGGCCCGTCGTCGGTATCGGCGCCGTCGTTAGAGGTTTGCCCTTTGGGCGCGAGGTCAATGCCAAGAGTGTCGTTATCATAAATCGAACACTGCGAAATACGGTTCCGGTCGCTTTCAGGTCCGGCAATGTAAATGCCTCTCCAACCGTTGTTGGCGATTTCACATTTGAGCACCTGGCAGTCCTGAACCAGGCCGTAGAGATTCACTCCATTCATCACGTTCTCGGTTATGGTGTTTTGCATGATGACGTGCCCGTTGGCGTTGGTATCTTCCATGAGTATCCCGTGCATCTTGTTGTAGGAAATCAGGTTGTTGAGAATGGAATCATTGCTTACACCGGTGAAATAGTGAATACCCGATCCGGAATTGCCGACATCCTCGCCGGAGACCCCCACGCCGATAAGATTCCCCAGCACCTTGCCTTCGCCGCCGTAATTGCCGAAAGCGTA
>JAUVJT010000099.1 GCA_030592225.1 Candidatus Stahliibacteriota bacterium
CGTAGATCTCAGACCCCAGGGAGGCAAGAGCCAGTCCTCCGGACAGGATGTCGACCAGCGCGGCCAGGTCGTATCCCTTGTATCCTCTGCCTTCCTCGCCTGCGCCGCCCAGGGGTGATAGTCCGCCGCCTGCGCGTTCCAGAAGGTTCTTGAGCACCTTTGCAGGATCGGTGCTCGCAGCGCCCCGCTCATCCGTAGCCCAGGTTTCAGGCATGGACTTGTTTGCTCGCTCGTAGACCTCAAGCTTGCCCCGGGGCACGGTGGAGGTCGCCATATCAAGCACGAAAGGTCTCTCCTTATCCGCAGGCACGGCGATGGCGATGGGGTTGGTTCCAAGCGCGGCATCCTTGCCAAAAGTCGGAACGACCAACGGAGCGGAGTTGGTGGTGGAGAACCCGATGAGATCGTATTCAAGCGCCATCATGGCGCAGTACCCGGCGATACCGTAATGGTTTGAGTTGCGGATAACTGCGGCGGCCATGCCCATATCCTTGGCTTTGGCAATAACCTTGCGCATGGTCTTGACAGATATCACCTGTCCCATTCCTGCGTTGCCGTCAACCAGCAGGGTAGTGGGTGTTTCCTTGAGCACGGTCGGCTCAACATCGGGTTTCATTATTCCCTTTTTGATTCCGTCAACGTAACGGGCGAGTCGGGCCACGCCGTGCGAGGAAATCCCGCGCCTGTCTGAGGCAAGCAAAACGTCAGTGGTAATCTCTGCATCTTCGTGCGGCACGCCCAGCTTCTCGAATGCCTCTACCGTGAATTTCCTCAGCGGTTTAATCTCTACTCTTGGCATCATTTTGTTTTCCAGGATTGTTTCCCTGGAGTCATTTCTTTTTCATCCTTGACATCTGGTCAGTACCCGGGATAGAGTTTGCTCATTTCTTCGGCGTGAATATACCCAGGGGTAGGATCATTTCCTCGGGTGAGATGCCGCCGTGCTGAAGTGTGTTCTTGTACTGAGCCTCATATTCTTTAGGCTTTGTAGGATAGATGAAGTAGCAATCGCGTTTGGCTATGACGAAGTTGGTGGGACGCGGGAATCGGGGCAGTTTGTATTCGGCGGGGTCGGCAAGCGACACTGCATCCTTGGGATTGATGTTGAGCGACGGCCCGTACTTGTAGCGCAGATTCGATGATATCTGTCTGCCGCCCTTGATGATGGTGGGGTGGGTTACCCGCAGAAAGCCGTGGTCGCTCGTCAATACCACGGTAGTCCCGCGTTCGGCAAGGGTTTCTATGAGGTTTGGGAAAAACGAGTTGGCAAACCAATCTCTGGTCATATCTACCAGTGCGTAATCGGAAGGCAGAAGGTCCTCAAGCAGAGTACGGGGTTTCACCGAGTGGATAAGCACGTCAAGGAAGTTGAGGACGAATGCCTTTAATTTTTCCTTGCGGGAGACGAGTAATTCGGCTTCCCGGGCCGCGTCCTTGATTCTGGATGTTTTAAGGTAAAGTATTTCTGCCGGAATGCGTTCCCTGGCCAGGAATTCCTTCAGGAGTTCTTTCTCGTGGCGATTCTGGCCGTGCTGATCCCACACCCAGTATTGGGGGTAGCGTTCGGCAATTTGCTGCGGGTACATGCCTGAAAAAATGGCGTTGCGCGAGTAAGGCGTGGCGGTGGGAAGAATGGAGCAGTAGTATTCTGTCCGGGTATCGAAGAACTGTTTGAAGAAGGGCAGCAGAACAAGATATTGATCGAGCCTTACCGCATCAAACAGGAAGAACACCACTTCTTTGCCTTCTTTCAGCAGAGGGAATACGTATTTGGACATCACCTCAGGGGAGAAGGTAGGTCCTGTTTCATTGTGGAGCCATCGGGGGTAGTTGCGTTCGATGTACAGGCTGAACTCACGACGCATTTCGGTACGCTGTTCGTTGCCCAGCTCGCGCAGTCCGTCGTCGCCGAATCGCTTGAACCTCAGCTCCCAGCGCACGTCCCTGCGGTAGGCCTCTATCCAGCCGTCCCAATCCGAAGGAATATCCGCCCGGGCCAACTCCTGGCTGTACTAGCGGCTTATTCTTTTGCGCACCAGTTTATTGCGTTCGAGCAGTCTCTTAATGGCCGAGCCCAGTTGGGTGGGGGTTATGGGCTTGATTATAAAGTCGTCGGCCAGTTTGCCGAACGCGGAGTCTACAAGCTCTTCCTCCTCGCTCTTGGTGACGATGGCCACCAGCACGTCTTCGCTCTCAGCACGTATCTCGGTCAGGGTTTCTATTCCGTCCATGCCCGGCATTATCTCATCCAGCAGCACCAGATCGTAGTCGCGCTTTTTAACAAGCTCAAGACCGTCAGGACCGTTGGTGGCGGTGTCCACCTCGTAGCCCCGTTCTTTCAGGCTGTATATATGGGGCTTGAGGAGTTCTATCTCATCATCTATCCATAAAATTCGCATGTGCTAGAATAGTCGGGATCGGCAAGCTGTCAAGCTGTTTAACATCCCACAAATGGGCCATGCCGCGTGGGGCGCAAGCGGGAATCCTGTTTCCTGATTAACGTAAGGCTTCAGGACATAGGATTGCAGAGACTTAATCTATCTCCAAACTCTTACCGTACTTCTATTAGTGGGAGACGAAATGCCCCATCTCAGATTCAGGAGACCTTTCTCTTATCCCAGGTCCACCGTGCCGGAGTCGTTACCCCAGCGGTCGGATATGAAGCTATAGAAGCCGATTAAGCGTCCTGCGGTAAGCTGACCCTCGATATGCATGTTGAAGTCGGTGCCCAACACGTCAAGATCAAGCTCAACCGGATTCTTTGAAAGCGTACCGTTACCCTTGAACTCTACGTATTCACCGTCTATGGTGATGGAACCTTCAACCTCGATGGCTTCATCTTCCTGGGTGAAACTAAAGCCCAGCGGGCCGCTGTAAGTCGCTTCCGCACTAATGTAGGTTCCTTCATACTCTCCGCTGGTTGTTATGGTAAAATCCGCCGACAGACACCCTGCAATCAGCATCACTAGTGCTGTAAGGGTTATTCCTCTCAAGAGAGGCATTCTTCTCCGAAGAGGTACTCTCCCTCTTTTGGTACGATAACTCATCATTGCTCCCTTCTATTAACTTACCCTTGCTATATTATTATAGAATTAAGTATTGGCATGTCAAGGTGTTGCTGACAGGAGTTCCCCTCTTCCCAAAAAAGGTTTCTTATTTCGCATAAAACCGGTTGAGTTTTTGGCTTCGTTGTTTTCGCGGTTTCAGTCCTTTGGGGCTTGACTATTTGCGGAATTGGCTTATTATTTCGCAACAACCTAAACTAAGGAGGACCTACATGAAGAAAGTCTTAGTTGTAATGGCGCTGTTGGCGCCCTTTGCGGTCATGATGGCTGCCGAACTTGCTCCCAACGTCATGGCAGAAGCTGACAATCCTGCATTTAATCCAGCGATAACTGCAATGCCTGACCCGGAAGAGTATGAGCTTAAATACGATGATGCAGTTCCTTGGGGATTCGGTTTCAAGATGGAAGCCGGCGATTGCATGGCGGTGATGTTCACTCCTGACGCCTATCCTTTTGAGATTCGCGAAGCGTGCTATGCCCCCATGGGTTGGGGAGATGATCCCGACAACTGGGATGAGGCCTGTTATCTCGTCTTCTTCGGCGGCGGAGCCGAACCTGGCACCGAGCTGGGACGTATTGAAGTTGCAGGAACTGAGGCCCAGATCTTTAACTGGTTCGACGTTTCCTCTCTCGACATCACCATTGAATCCGGTGATTTCTACTTCGGAGTTGAGAATATAGTAGACGACAACCCCGGTTTGACCATTGACGCTGGAGAAGATGAGCACTACAGGTCCTGGATGTACACCACCTTCCAGGGTGAAACCGAGCCGAAGTGGTCGCCGTGGGATAACATCAACGTCGGCTTCCCCGGAGAGATGACTCTGGGCGACAGTTGTGACCTGATGCTTCGCGTGAAGGGTTTCGGTGAGCGCGGCGTCTCAATCATCGAATTGGGCCCCGGCGGTGTAATCTCCATTACTCCTCTGACCACGGTTACCGCTTCGGCAAGCGTCATAAACTACAGCCTGCCTGAAGCCGGTAACGTTTCCATCACTTTGTGGGACGCCTCCGGTCGTCACGTAGAAACACTCTACGCCGGCCATTCCGACGCAGGCGAGCACGCCATTGCGTGGGATGTCGTTGACCTTGCAAGCGGCGCCTACTTTATCAAACTCAAGACTTCCTATGCCGTCCAGACGGCAAAGGTCGTTTTGATTGACTGATAAATCAATTGAACTTAAAAGCGGGCCTCGTGCCCGCTTTTTTTTACCACAAAGACAGGGCTTGACATTGCTCAAACACCGAATATCCTTCATCTTAGCGAGGAGTATGGGGTTAACCGGTGGGCTAAAGTGATAAATGATACTAATGCAAGAAAAGTAACTATGAGCAATGAGAAAGAAAAAATCATCAAATCGGATAGTGACGAGAACTACCGGGAATACGTTCGCAAGCGTTTGAATTCAATTGCCCCGGTGATACAGAAGGTTTCACTGGGTGAATTCGATGAAAAGATTGATATTCCTGAAGGTGTGGAGGACGAGTTTACCGAACTTCTGATTGGGCTGAACTTGATGATTGACGACTTGCGGTTTATGTTCAGCGAGAATAGCACCAAGACCGAAGAGTTGGAACGCCGCTTTACCGAACTCTCGGTTTTTAACGAGGTAGGACAGGCCCTGGGTTCCACCCTGAAGCTGGATGAGCTTCTGGATGTGATTTATGCCCAGACCAGCAGGGTGATGGATACTGAAAGTTTTTATATCGCGCTCTACAATGAGAAATCTCAAACCGTAGAATTTCCAATATTTATAGAGACGGATAAGCGTACCTCGCTTCCCCCCCAGCAATTCGGCAGAGGGTTGACTGAATACATAATCACTACCCGCAAGCCTTTATTGATTAGGAAGGACGTGACGGGTGCCAAGCAGAAGTTGGGGATAGAGTCGGTGGTATATGGGGATCCGGCTCTTTGCTGGCTGGGTGTACCCATGATTTCCCAGGAAAAGGTCATCGGCGTTATGACCGTTCAGAGCACCCGCAAATCAGGTCTCTATGATGAGGATCACAAGCGCCTGCTTTCTTCTATCGCCAACCAGGCGGTGGGTGCGGTTGCCAACGCGCGCGCCTACCAGGAGGTGCAGCGCCGGGTCGGTGAACTGGCTGCGTTCAACGAGGTGGGACGAGCGTTGGGTTCTACTCTCAAGTTGGAGGAACGACTGCGGATTATCTACGAGCAGGCGCGGCGAGTAATGCCGGCAGACCACTTCTACGTGGCGCTTTACCATCCTGCCTCCGATGATATGGAAGCCGAGGTGGAGTTCGTATTTTATGTTCAGGATGGTCATCAAGCCCCTTCGCATATTCGAACCTTCAACAACGGGTTTACCGAACACGTAATCAAGACCGGCGAACCTCTGTTTATTCAGCGTGATCTCAGGAAACGTGTTGAAGAACTGGGGTTGGATGTAGTGGTTTTGGGGACGCCTGCTAAATCGTGGTTGGGAGTGCCGCTCGTGGCTCGCGATCAGGTCGTGGGCGTGATGGCGGTGCAGAGTATTGAGCATGAGGAGGCGTATGACGAGGGGCACAAGGCGTTTCTTATCTCCCTTGCCAGTCAGGCATCGGGGGCCATAGATAACGCACGTGCCTATCGCAAGCTTGAGAATAGGCTAACCGAACTGTCGGTGCTCAACGAGATAAGCCGAACAATCGGCTCAACGCTTGACGTAGAAGAACTGTACGGGGTGCTTCACGAACAGATCATCCGGCTCATGGACGCCGGTAACTTCTACATCGCCCTTTATGATTCCGAGCGTGAGGAGGTGAGCTTTCCCTATGCCCTGGTGGCTGGCCGGCGTGTATCCACCGGTGAGGGGGAGTGGGCCACTCGCTGTGCCGGGCACGGGATGACCGAGTACGTGATTCAAACGGGGAAACCGCAGCTGGTGCAGGGGGACAGCGGTGTGGAGCTTGACAAGAGAGGGGTGAACCATATAGGCAAAGCCACCCACTCCTGGATAGGCGCTCCCATGATTGCCCGCAACCAGGTGATTGGCGTGGTGGCGCTTCAGGCGTTCGATCCCGATATACGGTACACACCCAAGGATATGCGGTTTCTGCAGCTGGTTGCAAATCAGGCTGCTCCAGCAGTCGAAAACGCACGGGCCTATCAGGAATTGGAAAACAACCTTGCCGAGCTTAAACGGGCTGAGGAGGCCCTGCGGGAACGCGAAGAGCTTTACCGCACGGTGGTTAATACCTCCCAGGAAGCAATTATCCTTGTATCCGTTTCCGAAACCATTCTTTTTGTAAACCCTGCAGCCGCACGACTTTTTGGTTGTACGGCAGAGAATCTCCGGGACAGGTCACTGCTTGATTTTATCCCGGAGGAGGAAAAACAGCTGCTTCAGTCTCAAACCGTTCGCCGTATGAAGGGTGAAACATCGAGGTACGAACTGACCGTGCTGAGCCAGGACGGCTCCACTCGCAGGGTACTTGTTAATGCGGCTCCTCTTTACGATGCGGAAGGTGAATTCCAGGCAGGCATGGCTATCCTGACCGATATTACCGAGCTTTCAGTTATTAACGAGATAGGCAGGGCGATCAGCTCGACTCTCGATATTAATGAGCTTTACGTTGTGCTGCACGAACAAACCAAGCGCCTGATGGATGCGGATAATTTCTACATAGCCCTGTACGATAAATCCCTCAATGAGGTAAGCTTTCCTTACTCGTTCCAGGACGGTCAAAGGCAGACTGCGGGCGAGGGGGAGTGGGTGACCCGTAGAGCAGGCAACGGTTTGACCGAACATGTCATTCAAACCGCCGAGTCTCATCTCGTTCAAGGGGATAGTGAGGCGGAAGTGGTTAAACATGGTGCAAACCACATGGGTAAACCTGCTTCCGTCTGGATGGGGGTTCCCATGGTGGTGCGCAACGAAGTGATTGGTGTGATGGCGGTTCAGGCGTTCGAGATGGAAATCACCTACTCTGAAAAAGACATAGATCTTATGCAAACCGTGGCCAACCAGGCTGCCCAGGCGGTGGAAAACGCCCGGGCCTATTCGGTGCTCGAACAGAGGGTTCAAGAACGTACCGCCGATCTTGCCAAATCTAACGATGCCCTGGAGGATTTTGTCTACACCGTGAGTCACGATCTCAAGGCGCCCCTGCGAGCTATTCTGGGATTCAGCCAGTTCCTTGTCGAAGATTTCGGTTCCGAACTCCCCGACGAGGGTAAGATGTACCTGGAGCGTATGTCGCAAAGCGCCAAGCGCATGGAACTTTTGATAAACGATCTGTTGGAGCTTTCCCGGGTGGGTCGAGTCAAGAACCCTTACGAGGAAACAGATATTGACCAATTGATATCAGAGACTATTTCTACTCTTGCTCCCGATGAAAAGGTATCCATTCAGATAGAAGGATCAATGCCTGGCATCGTGTGTGACCGGGTGAGGATTGGACAAGTTTTTGCCAACCTTATCTCAAATGCCGTCAAGTATAATGATAAAGAAAATCCAGTGATAACAATTGCGGCTCAAGACACCGGTGAAGAGATTGAATTCCAAGTGGCTGATAATGGCCCGGGGATCGAGGAACGTCACTTTGAGAAGATATTCAAGATTTTCCAAAGGCTAAGCTCAGATGGTGCCGGTACGGGAATCGGGCTGGCGCTTGTGAAAAAGATAGTGGAAGATCACAAGGGACGCATCTGGCTGGAATCGGAAGTGGGGAAAGGGTCAACCTTCAAGTTTACGCTGCCTAGAATCCAGAAATCTAATGAGGAGGAAGAATGAAGCAAAGCGGCATCCCTATTCTCCTGGTC
>JAUVJT010000166.1 GCA_030592225.1 Candidatus Stahliibacteriota bacterium
GGAAGAAATGGTTGCCGAAACCCCTGAAGTACAAGCGTTCACCTACCGCATACCGTTCGGTGTCCTTCTTTCCAGGGACGAGCGCTCCAAGCCTGCATTTGGCACCGCGATCGACGTGAAACGTGAAAAAGGGTTCCTCGATTTATCAGGCGAGAATTATCTAATCGAAGGCTCATACCTGGACGCCGCGGACGAAGCCATCCTCATCGGCATTGGACTGGCCGAAGAACTTGGATTCAAAGTGGGCGATTCCCTGGTAATCATCACCTCAACCGCATACGGTTCACCTTCAGGCATGAACCTTACGATTAAAGGAATCGTAGAACTGGGACACACGAATCTCGACGACAACGCCTTCTACATCCCTCTGGCGACAGCCCAGCAGCTTCTCGATCTCGACGGTAGAACGGCCGAGGTTCTGGTGCTGCTGGATAGCAGGGATAATTCCGAGAAGGTTGCATCTCATTGGCAGACCGAAACGGGTGATGCAATGGGCTTGCAGTTCGTGCCCTGGCAGCAGGACGATATCCTGGGTATGTTGACGATGATGACACGCGTATACTGGGTGATATACGCAATCATCCTCTTGATTGCCTCGGCCACCATCATCAACACCATGCTCATGGCCGTGTTCGAGCGCATCAAGGAGATAGGCATCCTCAAGGCAATGGGCATGCGGGGCAGCCGCATTTTGTGGCTGCTCACTGCCGAGGCCTCGATGATAGGGTTGTTCGGAGCCGTCATCGGCGCGGGGCTGGGAGTAGTTCTTGCCCTGGTTGCACCGGAGGTAAACTTCTCCTCCCTGTCGGGTCAGGACATGGGGTCTATATACTTTAATCCCATTATCCCGGTAAGCCTTACTCCCGGGGTTGTCTTAGCCTGCTTCCTGTTCGGCTGGTTCATTGCCACGTTTACCGCGCTGTACCCCGCCCGTCAGGGAACCAAGGTTCGGCCTGCCGAGGCGTTGAGAAGAGTATAAAGGCAGTCCAAGGATGAAGAACACAACGTTGCCGAAAAATAGTGTCATCCTTCTTTGTGCCCTTTGTGCGCTTTGTGGTTTAATCCTTGTTTTAAGCCCTCCCTACTTACATCTTAATTCCACCACAAAGATCACAGAGAACACAAAGATTCGTAATTGCCCGATTTCTGTGAAAGGAGAATAGATGAAAAAACTTACGATTTCAATTATTGCAGCCTTGATCTTTTCGGGTGCGACGAGTTCGCTGTCTGCAATCACCGCCAATGAGATTTTGGACAAGGTGGATGCAAACATGGTGGCCTCGACCATGAAGTTTACCGCGGAGTTGAAGATTTCCATCTCAGGCTCGGTACGCACCAAGGAGTTCAAAGGCTACTCGGCAGGCGAGGACAAGGCATACATGGAGTTCACCTCGCCTTCAAGGGACAAAGGCACCCGGTTCCTGAAGCTTGGTGACGAGTTCTGGATGTACCTGCCCAACGTGGGCAAAGCTGTCAAGATTGCCGGACACGCCATGCGCGGTTCAATGATGGGTTCGGACTTTTCGTATGAAGACGCGGTATCCAACGAAGAGCTTGCCGAAACCTACGACGTGCTACTTGAAGGCGAAGAAAAGCTGGAAGACGCCAATTGCTACGTATTGAAACTTTCCCTGAAGGAAGGCGCCGAAGGCTCCTACTACACTCAGAAGTTGTGGGTGAGCAAAGAAAGCTTCCTGCCTGTAAAAACAGAATACTTTTCCCGCAGCGGAAAACTGATGAAGGACGTGCAGATTTTGGAGTTCAAGCGCATCAGCGGTAAGAACTACCCGACAAGAATCAAGATGGAGAATAAGCTGAGGAAAAACACCTGGTCGGAATTCGTGATTAGCGATATCCAGATCGGGATTTCGATTCCTGCAAACGTCTTCACCAAGGGGTATCTGGAACGATAGCGAAATACTGACTATCAAAAACTGCAGGGGCGACGCATAGCGTCGCCCCTACTTTATCCTTGCGATCTTTCATCACCGAGGTGACGAAAGGAGCATTAAATACTATTCCTCAAAGATAATCTTTAAGGTCACCGCTCCCGTATTGGGAATAGCCGAAACGTTATTGGGATTGGTAAGACTTATGTGACGTAATGCGCTCCCGTCAACGTCAAACGCATAACTGCCTACGGATGACGCGTGACCAGTGTATCCCTCGAACTCGAATTCAACCAAAAGATTGCTGGTTCCGTCATAGGCAAAATCGGACGCGAATTCAAACTGGTGCCATTTCCGCCAATCATTGTCAGGGTCGCCGTAGCGCTCCGCCGTACTCTGGTAGAGCAGTGTCGGGGTTCCGCCTTCCCAGTTGTTATCCAGGGTATCGACAAGTTCAGTGCCAGAGACTTCAAGCAACCATATCTTGAAATTGTTGAAGTCTTTGACCATCTGAGTGGAAGCCATGGTGGCAATACCGGTTATGGTTCCTGAACGGCCAATCTCGGAAGCGTAGTAGATGAACTGAGTGCGTCCATATTCCCCGTTACTAAAAGGCGGCCACATTTGCTTGTTCAAGGTATCGCCAACGATAACGTAGACTCCATCCGGGCCGTCTCCGGTTGGTGATACAACAATGTCTACGGAAGCGGTATCTGCGGCGCCGTCAGGGTCGGAGGCTACCACGGTTATGATATAGGTCTGCTGTTCGGTTACTTCAGGGGCGGTCCACACCACCGCGATTCCTGAGGTCTCGTCGAACGAGCCGCCGGTGGCTGACCAGGTATACGTCAACTCATCACCGTCCGGATCAGTTGCCACCACTGCAAGACTTACCACGTCTCCCGATTCAACCTCTGTACTCGAAGCGGTAACGAGGGTTATGTCGGGGGGACTATTGAACAGGCCGCAGCCTGCGATAACGAGTAAGCAGATGGGCAAGCCCATCAAGATGTTCTTCTTTAGCACCATATACCTCCGATGCGTGCTTATTTTTTTCTTAGTTCACTGACACGTGGAAGTATAAAAGCTGGAGCGCTTCTGTCAAGAAAAATGAATCTGCAATCCGAAATAATAGCCGGCGTCTGAATGATAATTGTGAAGGAAGAGTGGGCTATCCGAATTCCAAAAGCCGGCGGTCGCGCAAATCTATTATGGCTTTGAGAAGGTCGGGCTCGGAAATGGCCACCCGGCTCTGAAGCTGGCTCAGGGTAGGAGCGTCACCTATGTGAACCGCAATCTGCCACTGGATGGCAGAAAGGGTAACCGGTTCATCCCTGGGAACGACAGACACCAGAATCAACTTTCGATCCGGACCGCCTATCCTGGCCATCAGATCCTCGCATTCATCTATCTCTCTCGATACCCCCAGGATGAACTGCTGGATGGGCAAATTGATCTCCGCACCCTCCCCAAATTCTACCGACTCGTCAGTATCAAAGACGAACTTGCCGCTGTGCCACCCCAGTATCTGCCTGACCGCCTGCAAGCCTGCAAGAGTCTTGGTCTTGCCGTAGCGAACCAGGTTGTCGCCAAACACTATGGTACCTTCGTCGCCGCCGGAGTGGATATGCAGCGTACCGGAACGTTTTCCCATAAATATAAGCTGGAACAAATCGGAAAGCGGATAATCGTTTAACGTGCCGTCAAGCCTCATCTAACACCGCTCCAGCAACTCGACGCTTGCGGCCAGAAGAAACAAACCCTTAAGAGACCACCAAACATCAAATATCCTAACCGATGGTTTTATACTTCCCCATCTTGCGGAATTTTTCTATGCGCTGGGCTATCAACTCATCAGGTGTGAGCGGTTCAAGTTCAGCAAGAGCCTGGGCAATTTGTTCTCCAAGAAACTTGGCGGCAAGGGGCCAGTCGCGATGCGCCCCGCCCGCAGGCTCGGGGATAACGGCATCGATAATCCCGTGGGCCAGGTTATCGCGGCTGGTGAATTTCAAGGCCTCGGCAGCCTGGGGAGCCTTGGTGCTGTCGCGCCACAAAATAGAAGCGCATCCCTCCGGCGATATCACCGAGTAGAACGAATACTCAAACATATAGATGCGGTTGCCCACGGCAATTGCCAGAGCGCCGCCCGATCCGCCTTCGCCGGTAACCACTACGATGGTGGGTACCTTGAGAACCGCCATCTCCTGAAGGTTGCGCGCTATTGCCTCCGACTGCCCGCGTTCCTCGGCGCCCACACCGGGATAGGCTCCAGGGGTATCAATGAAATTGAGGACAGGCATACCGAAACGTTCCGCCATCTTAAAGATTCGCAGCGCCTTGCGATATCCCTCGGGATGAGGCATACCGAAGTTGCGCCGCACCTTCTCCTTGGTATCGTGTCCTTTTTGATGACCGATAACCGCCACCGATCTTCCCCTGAAACGGGCAATCGCGGTTATCAGCGCGGCGTCATCGGCATAGGCCCTGTCGCCGTGAAGCTCGGTAAAATCGGTAAAAAGATACGGGGCAAGATCAAGGGTATATGGACGGCGGGGATGACGCGCCAGCTGAACTATCTGCCAGCGGCTAAGGCGGGAGTAGACCTTTTTACGAAGCCTGGCGGCCTGTTTTTCCAACTTGGCGATATTATCCTCTACCCCATCGAGACCGCGCAACTCATCGATGCGCTTCTCAAGTTCTACGATAGGTTTTTCAAAGTCAAGTAAAAATTCTGCCATTAGTCAAAAGCCAGATTCAAGCTTACTCGATGGGTCAGCCCCAAATCCAACGAATACGGAACCAGGGCGTAGTCCAGCGAAACCCAGTTATGCTTAATTCCGAGACCGAACGTCAGGAACTCGGTAGGCGAAAGCACCTCGAGTTTCTCTTCTTCAATATAAAGCAGCTTGGCTCCGGCACGCAGGGCAAGAATATCAAAAAGCTCCAC
>JAUVJT010000108.1 GCA_030592225.1 Candidatus Stahliibacteriota bacterium
AACTCACCTGATGGGTCTATAGCGCAAAGGTACCTACTGTATGAAGTTGTATATATTGTTCCATCAGATGCTATTCCCAGAAAATAAGACGTTCCAAGAAGTGGTGATTCGTACTTCCACTTGAGCGTGCCTGGCTTTTCTGATTCACACTGGATGAAAAGAATTGCCACGGCGAAAACAAATACGAGTAAAATCTTTTTCATTATCCTTCCTTTCAATATTAGACACTTCGATTAAACCCAAAACCCAAGCGATGTAAACCTACCTTGACTCCACAATCATTCCAAGTAAGATGATGCATGAAACTGCGCAAAGGAGTAATACTTGCCGGAGGGATGGGCACCAGGCTGGCCCCACTAACTAATGTCACCAACAAGCACCTGCTGCCGATATACGACAGGCCCATGATTTGCTATCCAATCGAGGGAATGGTCAAGGCGGGAATCGAGGAGATATTGCTTGTGACCGGCGGCGAGTTTGCAGGCGATTTTCTCAAACTCCTGGGCAACGGCAAGCAATGGGGTATCAAGAGACTGCACTACACCTATCAGGAAGGTCACGGCGGGATAGCCGAGGCATTGGGGCTGGCCAGGGATTTTGCCGACGAAGACCCTATGATGGTGATTCTGGGCGATAACATCTTCTCCGCATCACTCGCTCCGTTCGTAAAGAAATATGAAGAAATTGGCACGGGCGCCATGATTTTACTCAAGAAGGTCTCTGATGCCCACCGGTTCGGAGTAGCCACGGTGGACGGGAAGAATGTAATGAAGATAGTGGAGAAACCAAAAAAACCGGAGAGCAACCTGGCGGTGACCGGCATCTACTTCTACGACAAACGGGTGTTTGAGATTATTGACGGCCTGGAACCCTCTGCCCGAAACGAGTTAGAGATTACCGACGTGAACAACATCTACATCTCCTGGGGCCAGATGCGCTGGGCTAAGCTGCCCGGCTGGTGGACAGACGCCGGAACGTTCGAGTCCCTGTACCGCGCCAACCAACTCGCCCGTAACACACGCAAAGCCCGCACCCCTAAAGCGTCGCAAGCGACGGTACGTAACACACCCTCCAAAAGACCGTCCGAGAATGGCTAGAAACCACAGATTTCACAGATTAACACGGATTTTTATTAATGTTGACTTTAGTAGGGGCACGGCAGTGCCTGCCCCTTGGGATGCCAATTTTACTGCATTCCATAGGGTATGCCGTACCCTTACGCTCATCCTTTTCCTTCCTTTCTCTGTGTTCTTTGTGTTCTCTGTGGTTAATATTCTTACGAGAAGGGGGGCGGCGTGATTCTTGTTCTGATTGACGGCCACTCAATAGCTTACCGCTCCTACTTCGCCTTGATTCGAAACCCACTGCGGGATTCAAAAGGGCGCAACACTTCGGCGGTGTACGGTTTCCTGCAAGCCATGGACAAGATAGCCAACCACTACCCAACCGACTACATGGTAATTACCTTTGACGCGGGCAGACGGGTGTTCCGTCACGATAAGTTTGCCGATTACAAAAAAAACAGGCCAGACATGCCCAACGACCTGGTGTGGCAGGTGCCCATGATTGCTGATATCGCCAAACTGCAAGGCCTGCCCGTTTTCGCCCTGGAAGGCTACGAGGCCGACGACATCATGGCCACTATCGTGGAGCGATTCAAAGACAAGTTTGACAAGATTGTGGTGATATCAGGGGACAAGGATCTGTTCCAGTTGGTGGGCGAGGGGGTAGTGGTCTATGATTCGTACAAGGATCAAGAGTACGACGCGCAAGGAGTTAAGGAGAAACTGGGGGTGATGCCTGCGCAGGTTACCGATTTATTGGCTCTCATGGGTGATGCCTCAGACGGGGTTCCCGGCGTGCCCGGGGTGGGTCCCAAAAGGGCAAAGGGTTTTCTGGATAAGTATGGGAACTTGAAGACCGCGCTGGATAAGGAGGAGAAGTTAGCCGAACATAAGGCGGCGGCAAAGCTCTCCTACGAGTTGGTCAAGCTTCACAAGAACGTGCCGATTGAGGTTGACGAAGAGACGTTGAGACGAGCCGAACCGGACGATGCCATGCTTGCCGATGTCTACAACGAACTGGGGTTTACTTCGAGACTTTCGAGGATGAAGGTCAAAGGGGATGCAGACAGGCTGGAGATAACCAAGGGCAAGTTCAAACCAAAGAAGGGCGATCCAATCTCGCTGGTGTTCGAGGAGAAGACCGGGCAAAAAGACATGTTCGATACTGGTGAGGACGTCGGGTGGAGCAGGATTCTGGCCTCTGACGGATTCACGGTAGCGGAGATATCTGACGAACAGACGCGCAAACTTCTGGCCGATAAGAGCTATCCCAAGATATTGTGGGCGGCAAAACCGCTTTTGAAAAAGGGCTATGAAATTACAGGAAAGCTCTGGGATTTGCACCTGATGACGTTCGTCGAGAATTCGGACTTGAGCTTACGAACCCTGGACAGGCTGCTGGTGCACACCGCAGGCAGGCCGATTGCCGATGACGCCGACAAGCTCAACCTCATGCACGAAGCGGCCCAGCATTACGAACGCGAGCTTGAAAACGTGGGCGCGTGGGACGTTTACGAAAAGATGGAGGTGCCGCTCACACCGATACTTGCCCTCATGGAGCAGCGCGGGGTACGTCTGGATACTAACTACTTCGGCACCCTGACCGACGAGTGGGAAGGGGAATTAAAGAAACTGGAAGCCGACATCTACGTGCTTGCCGATACGCGCTTTACCATCGGTTCGCCCAAACAATTGGGTGAAATTTTGTTCACCGAACTTGGCCTGCGTCCGCGCAAGCGCACCAAGACCGGCTACTCCACCGCCGCCGGGGTATTGGAGGAGATGGCCGACGAGCACCCCATCGTCCCAAAGATTTTAGAATGGCGCACCTTCTCCAAGCTGCTCTCCACTTATCTGCGACCCCTGGTGACCCTGGTGGACGATGAGTCACGCATCCACACCACCTTTGACCAGACCGGAGCCGCCACCGGCAGGTTAAGCACCAAAGACCCCAACCTCCAGAACATCCCGATTAGAGGAGATAGAGGCCCGCTGGTTCGCAAAGGATTCGTTGCCGCGCCCGGCTGCAAGCTCATCTCCGCAGACTACTCCCAGATTGAGCTTCGGGTACTGGCTCACGTAGCCGAGGACACAGCGCTTGCCAAAATATTCCACGACGGCCGGGACGTGCACACAGAGACTTCCATGATGGTGTTCGGGGTTAAGGAGAAAGACGTTACCCGGGACCACCGGCGCAAGGCGAAGGCCATCAACTACGGCATCATCTACGGCATGGGCCCGTTCGGATTCGCCCGCCGCATGGGGGTAACCACCGAGGAGGCCGGGCTGTTTATCGATCGCTACCTGGCTTCTTTCCCAGAGGTATCGGCATGGCGCGAGCGGATTCTGGTTGACGCAAGGGAGCACGGCTACGTATCCACCATAGCGGGAAGAGTCCGCCGGCTTGCAATTATCTCAGGCCGCACCGACATTGCCGAGCGCGCCGCCATCAACGCACCCATACAAGGCTCAGCCGCAGACATCATCAAGAAGGCGATGATTATGGTTGAACCCAACCTCCAGAAAGCGAGAATCGAGCCGGGCATGATTCTGCAGATTCACGACGAGTTGCTGTTCGAGGTTCTCGAGGATAGGGTGGAGGACGCAAAAAAGATTATTAAGAGGGACATGGAATCGGCCTGGGAGCTTTCGGTGCCGCTCGAGGTTGACATCGGCGTGGGCGATAACTGGGCCGAGGCGCACTAGGAGAAAGATTGAACCACCAAGAGCACAAAGAACACAAAGGGAGTTATTCAAAATCGCTTGATTCCGGTCTTTGTGCACTTTGTGAGCTTTGTGGTTAAAAAAACGATATGAGTTGGGAACCCAAATCTCCTTTGGTAGCGACTGACTGTATTATTCGATATGAAGGCGGGATTGTTCTGGTAGAACGCCGCTATCCGCCAAAGGGTTGGGCATTACCCGGCGGGTTCGTGGAGATTGGCGAGACGGTTGAGCAGGCCGTGCGCCGTGAGATGAAGGAAGAAACCAATCTGGAGCTTGCCAACCTGAAGCTGTTCGGCGTCTACTCAGACCCAGCCCGCGACCCGCGCTTCCACACCGTATCCGTGGTCTTTACCGCCGACGGCGTGGGCGAGTTAAAAGGCGGCGATGATGCGAAGGTGGCGAAGGTGTTCAAGCTGGATGGGCTGCCGGAGGATATTCCTTTTGACCATCCGAAGATTATTACCGATTACATTTCAAGTAGTGCGAGTCTTTAGACTCGCCAGCGAACCTAAAGGTTCGCGCTACATGCTACATACCTTGACATTATATTACAGCCAGTTATTATGACGCATGGCTAAGAAGGATGTAGCTAAGAAAGTATCTGAAAAACCAGCCAAGCAAAAAACAAGTAAAAGGAAAACGAAGGAAACACCAGAAGCAACTCAAACAGAACAACCAAACTGGCGACAATGGCTTGGCACGCTTTCCAAAGCTTCCTTCTTTGCCCTTGCTGTAACTTACATCACAGGTTTTCTCATTGTTACAGTACACTTCTCCAAAATGGGATTACCTCCGTCTCTATCACCATCCAAATATCTCATTGCAGGCTTTTTCCCATTATTGACATTAGTACTAGTCGCATTTGCAGTCCATCAAACAGTTAAGCAAAACATTGAATTTAAAAAATCTGGGAAAATAGTAAATTCAATATGGTTAGCAGCTATCTTCATAAATACCTATTACTTTTTAGTTTTCAATTTAGCCGGAAGCTTAAATAGAGCTAAATTGGGTACACCTATAGGTCACCCCTATATCACTTGGATCACAATAGGGGCATTTATCTGCGGCATTCTTTTAACTATCATAATGTCTGTTTTAAAAAATCGATTCGGGAAAAAAACAATGGTTTCATTGCTAATCATTCTTACAATATTGGCATCTGTTTTTTCATTATCAATCGCATTGCATTTCGCAAAAGAAGCCTTTTGGGGTAGTATTTCTTGGTTGGCTTTCACTTTTTTTCTGACTCTTCTGTTTAACAAAAAAAATAGGGAAGAAATCCCACATCTTAAAGGTCCTTCTAGTATGGTTTATACAATCATTTTAGCTGTGGCGTGGCTTACGACGTATTCACTATGGGTTTACCCAAAGATTCCAACTCTGTTTGGCGGCGGTCAAACAAGCGATGTTGTTGTCTGGAGTCAAACGCATCCTCTCTATCCTAATACTCCACTATACCCTGATTCCTTCGAAGCTGAGCTTATCAACAAAACAGGAAACGAATATCTCCTTCGGATTGAGGATTCTTTGGGTGAACAACATATTGTCGAAATCGGCAAGGATAAAGTAGAATCTGTTATCTACCTCTCCCCTAAACAAATCAAAACCCGACAGGCCAAAGCCGATTCCCTTGAGGAGATTAAGGAATTTGAGGGGGAAATGATGGGGCCGTTCTTACCGGATAGTTCGTAACCCCTCCCCCTTACCCCCTCCACAATGGGAGGGGGAATTATGTCATTGCGAGCGACCGTAGGGAGCGAAGCAATCTCAAAAAGAAGAAAGTATGAGATTGCCACGTCGGTGTCTCCTTCGGAGCCACACTCCTCGCAATGACACAACTAATGCTTGTCCTTAAACCACTTCTCTCCGCGATCCCGCCCAGCAATGACACCCTCCCCTCTATTCCCTACCCAAGAAGCACGCTGTCCACCAGGGAGGGGGATGTAGGGGCGACGCAAGCGTCGCCCTTCGGTCTTCACAAACCTCCGCAAGACGGAGCTTAAACTAAAGGAGTAATGAAATGAAACGTGTCTTTGTTTTCGCAGTGCTAGTCCTGACCGGCGTTATAACTACGGCAAGTGCTGAACTGACAAAAGGGAATGTTATTAGAGATGGTGGTTTCGAGATAACTCCAGAAATTTCTTCTGTACAAGTTTGGGAAGAATGGAAAGAACCAACAACAAACCCTGTAGAAATAGACATACATAATACTGAAAATCCCAATGGTGGTGAACATTCATTATATTTAAATGGTTATAATGACCCTGGTTACGAACTTACTTTTTGGGGAGGAGTTAAAAATGAATTAACTGTCCCAGTACCTGTCTCCCAGTTAGAAACACTTAATGTTGATATAAATAATAATCCTGCAGGTATTTTTTATGGGCAATACAATAAAGTTAATTTTATTTCAAATACTGGTGATATTTTAGGATTTGTTGATTATGTCCCAAGTTTTCCAATAGATAACTGGAATGATGACCCCCATCATAAATTTACATTTTATGAATTAAGTGAAGAATGGGAAGGAAAATGGGAGCCAAGGGAATTAGAGGTATGGCAAAACTGGCAAACCAAAGCGTTGCCTCCTCATGCAAATATAGTTGAAGTTAGAATTTATACTTGTGGACAAATTTGGAATGATAATTTATATGGAATAGAATCTTGGACTGACAATATTTCTTTAACACCAACAGAATTCTTAACCTACGATGCATCAATTGACAACACGGCATTTAGAGAAAGCTCCTTAGATGTTTATATCAGAAATAATGGAACTGAGGCTTCTGATGCTTTTGATGTAAGATTAAGGATTTATGATTCATCAAATGAAGAGGTTTACAACCAGATAGTTGAAGTTGGTACATTAGACTCAGACCAAACTGAAGTAGTTTCTTTTGAGTATTCATTAAATCCGGGGACTTACAAATTTGTTTTAACGACGGGTGGTTTAGAGAATTTTGTCTTAGACCAATCATCAGAAAACGACTGGAAGGTATTTGATGATGTTGTGGTTGGTATCACAGAACACCCTGAAACCTCTCCCCTCATCTCCGCCGTGGAGCTTCAAAGCGGAAGCATTCACCTTTCCTACTCCTTCCCCGCATCAACCCCCTACACCCTGAGCATCTACGACGTTACCGGCAGAGGGGTGCACAACCAGACAGGTCAGCTTGCAAGCTATGGGCAAATTACTTATAATCCGATGAACATGAGCGAGGGGGTGTACTTCTGGAGAGTGGAAACCGATGCGGGTGAGGAGAGCGGCAAGTTTGTGTGGGTGCGGTGAGTTCCCTCACCCTTGATCCCTCTCCCGAAGGGAGAGGGAAATAGAAAAGGACGCTGTCAATGCTGTTTTTTCTTCCACCGTGGAGGGGGGCGCTGAAATTTCCCCTCCCTTGATGGGAGGGGTCGAAACCTCTACGAGGTTTCGGGGGAAGGTGAAAAGAAAAGGTGATTGACCACGAGATCGGAGTAAGTATAATAGGATTAGATGGGACTATTATCGCATTCGAGGTTGTTTACTAGTGAGCGCCATGCAAGAAATTACTATAAGAAGTTACGATGGAGTGAAG
>JAUVJT010000116.1 GCA_030592225.1 Candidatus Stahliibacteriota bacterium
CTTCACTCCATCGTAACTTCTTATAGTAATTTCTTGCATGGCGCTCACTAGTAAACAACCTCGAATGCGATAATAGTCCCATCTAATCCTATTATACTTACTCCGATCTCGTGGTCAATCACCTTAAAGAATCAAGTATAGTGTTTTGAGTCTGAAATCCTTTTTGGATTCCACTTAAATCAACATCGGCTGAAGGAACTCTCTCAAGTACGGTTTTCTTTACTGCTTTAGGTACAACTGTATTAGCGATTATCCCTCTAGACATTACTTCTTTTAGTGTAGAATTCTTAATTGTAGCTACTAATTCCGGCAACCAACTGTAAAGATTAGGATTGTTTTGCGATAAAACATCTAAGACTGTTTGAGCAATAGCTATATCATTACTTCTTTCTTGTTCTATTGCTTGTATTTCTAATTGCCTAGCCCTAGCTTTTTCCCCAACTCTATCTATAACTAGGTTAGATAGTCCCCACCCACCTAACAAAACTACAACCGGGATAAAAATTTTATCCATTCTCGGATCGCTACCCCTTTTTTGAGATTACCCATATATAACTCCTTTAAGTCAAATCATACCCGATATACTTCAAGCTGTCAAGGCCAAGCGGATAAAATGTAGGGGCAAGGCATGTCTTGCCCTTTTCAGCTACCTGTACAGCCTTCCCACCCACGCGCCCTGGTAGTAGTGTCGCAGAATCTTGCGGGGACTCTTGCCGCGTCGGGCCATCTCCATTGCCCCGTACTGACACATGCCCACCCCGTGTCCCCAGCCGTGGCCGGTAAACACCATGTTCTCGCCTTTCTGGCTGATGGTAAACCAGGTGCTCTTCAGGCCGAACGCGGTGCGCAGCACCGACCCCTTTATCTCGTGGGTGCCTTTGTCCGACTTGATTAGCATCTTCACCACGCGATGGGTGTTGTGATTGATGTCAAGTGACCATGACTTTATCTTGGTGCCCGCAGGTATGGAGCGGCCAATGACCGAATAGAACTGGCTCTTGGGCACGTTCTTTGTCCAGTCAAAGTGCGGCGATTTTGCGCAGTAGGCCTTGCCGAAGAACGGCGCGTCGCGTACCCCGCGCAGGTAGGAGATTGCCGATGACCACACGTCCTCGGAGTTGGCTGTGTGTCCGCCGCAGGTAGAGGAGTAGCGGGCGTCAAGCAATTTCTCTTCAGAAAACGCCACCAGCCCGCGCGTGCGGTTCACCCCTTCGGTTCCCCACTGGTTTTCCACAGCCATTCCGCCGTAGGCCTGGTCACGTGTGTCGGAGTAGATGTCAAAGCCTTGCTTGCTGTGTCCCCCGAACCGGGCAATGGCGTATGAGCGCGCGCATATGGCCTGTGCCTCCACCGCGTTCAGAATATCCTTGCTGCACGGGATTTCACGCGGCACCACGCCGTACAGGTAGGCCTCCATGGGAAGCAGGTTTATCACGTTAAAGCCCGATGAGGTGCCCGGGGTGACCGCCAGCCAGCCGCGATAAGGCTTACCGTTTACCTTGAGAAGGGTGCGTTCGTCAGGGGCAACCTTGATCGGCAGGCTGGGGTTGGTTAGATGCCGGGTTTCGTTGAGGATGACGCTTAGATCTCCAGCAGCGCTGGTGACGCTCCATGAACCCATTCCCAGCACCGGTGTGGACCCCGAGGCGGTGGATACGGTGTGATTGCCGTTGGCCTGGATGGTAACCGATGCGGCATTCTCCACCACCAGCACTTTGATGACCGGCTCAGAGGCCCATTTCTCCACCGCGTACCGGTTAACGCACCCTGCGAACGCGATAAGGATCAAGGGGATTGATATGATACTACTTAGCCTCTTCAATGTGCACCTCCGTGTTGGTGTAGATACCTATCTGTCCGGCGATGCGGATGGACTCTTGCACGATATCACGCACCGGGAGTTTTGAGTGAGCGGCAAGGGCACGAGCCGCAGCCAGGGCGTAAGGCGCGCCTGAACCAATGGCCACGATGTCATCGTCCGGTTCGATGATGTCGCCGGAGCCGGATACCACGAACGCGTGGGCAGGATCGAGGATGGCCATGAACGCCTCCAGTCTGCGCAGTGCTCTGTCCATGCGCCATTCCTTGGCAAGCTCGATTACCGCTCTGGTGATGTTGCTCGGGTATTCGTTGACCTTGGTCTCGAACTTTTCATAAAGGGTCAGGGCGTCGGCGGTGGAGCCGGCGAACCCGATAAGGATGTGCTTGCCGATTTTGCGAATCTTGCGTGCGGTGTGCTTCATCACCGTTTCGCCCAGGGTCACCTGACCGTCCGAGCCGATGACGGCTATTTTGCGTTTTTTGTCCAGCATACCGAGGACGGTCGTGGAACGAATCTTAGACATTACTGCCTCCTTGAGGCAAAAGGAACCTCAATTCAAAGTGCAAAATGCAAAATTTAGAATGCAAAATCAATTTCCTCGTTTGGTGGTTATAACCGATTTCGCAAAGATTCTTACCAATTCTTCTGCTTCTTCTATAATCATACTGCACGTTGTGCCATATACAAGTGCAGCTTCCTTTGTCAGTTTTAGCCAATAGAGTGTTTCCTTAAGTTCCTTCAGGACAATCTGCAATTTATGAACAAAATCCCTTTTACTCTCCGCCCCGCATGCTTCTTCGTAATTAGCACCCGCAGATGTAGCGGAACGTGTCAACTGTCCTGCGATATGGCGACTTGCAGGTGTTTTGTTAAATCTGGATGTCAATTTAATGACGGACACCGCAAATCTCATAAGACGTTCCGACAGGTTTTGTCCTTTTTTAACCATTTCGTCCACTTTTGAATTTTACACTTTGCATTTTGACTTTTGCATTAAGTGACTCCTCATCAGTCCGCCGCTTTCCAAGGTGTTGCACTTCATTATTGAGCCCGCGATTGCCTCCTCCAATTTTGCACTTTGCACTTTGCATTTTGACTTTTGCATTAAATGACCTTGTCATTCCTCTTCCGCTCTCGGATGCGCCTTTTTATAAATCTCCTTCAGTCTCTTTACCCCCACGTGGGTGTAGATCTGGGTGGTTGAGAGCGAGGCGTGTCCCAGGAGTTCCTGCACCGCGCGCAGGTCAGCGCCGCGCTCCAAAAGATGGGTGGCGAAGCTGTGTCGTAATGCATGAGGTTTGACCGCGGGCGCCGAGGGAAGTTGGGAAAGGTAGTAATTCACGATGCGTCGCAGATCGCGCACCCCCATGCGCTTGCCGGTCTTTTCCTTGATGAAGAGTGGGCCGGCGCTTCGAGCGCCTATGTAGCTCTTGGCGACTTGGGCGGCTTGCGAACTCAAAGGCACGATGCGTTCCTTATTTCCCTTACCTAAGACCTTTAGCTCCCCTTTCTCGAAACCGATGTCGGATATGTTGAGTCCTGCAAGCTCGGAGATGCGCAGCCCCTCGTCGTAGAGAAGCTCGACGATGGCGCGGTCGCGGAGTAAGGGGAAGCGCTCCTCTGCAAGTATCTCCGCCATCTGGGTCTGGGTAAACACCTCAGGCAGGCGGCGGGAGAGCTTTGGTCCCTTGACCATCCGGGCAGGGTTGCGGGCAATGCGATCCTCACGGCACAGAAACTTGAAAAGGCTCTTGGCCGAGGAGAGCCTGCGGCGGATGGTTCGCTGGGAGTAACCGAAGCGGGACTGAGTGGCCACGAACGCGCGCACGTCGGAACGGTCAACCTCGAGGAGGGCAGTCTTGCCCCTGTACTCTTTCAGGAAGTCGAGGAAAAGGGACAGGTCCTTGCGGTACGCTCGCAAGGTATGCTCAGAAGACCGCCGCTCGTCCCGCAGGTAGACAAGAAACTCCTCGGCATCCGGGGGAAGCGGTGGGGGTGCAGAGGGTTTGCGGGACATGTCAGGTCTTCTTCTTGGAGGATTTCTTTCCCGTTTTGTTCCTGGGTTTGGACAATTTTTCGGGATGGCACTTCACGCAGTAGGTTTCTCTGGGTGCGGCCACCATGTAGGCGTTGCATTTTTCGCAAAGTTCATCGGAAAGAGGGTATGGCGAGGTAAAGGTACACCCTTCCGCCGAGCACTTGTAGATCTTGCCCCGTTTGCCGCGAAGCTACAGAACGTCCGAGACGCACAACGGGCAGGGCTGAGGCAGAACGTAGGGCGAGGTGTGTTTGCACTCCGGGTAGCGTGAGCAGGCCAGGAACCTGCCGAACCGGCCAACCTTGATGACCATCTGGGCTTCGCACTCCGGACATTTGCGCTCGGTTTTCTCCTCTTGCTCTTCACCCAGTGGCTTGGTGTAGCGGCAGTCGGGAAATCCGGAGCAGGCCAGAAACTTGCCGAACCGGCCCCACTTCTCCATCAGCGGCTGGCCGCACTTGGGACAGACTTCGCCTGTATCCTTGGTTATCTCCTGTTTTATTGCGGGGATTTCCGCTTCCACTTTTTTGAGAATCACGGAGAACGGTTCCCAGAACTCGCGCAGAATCTTCTGCCAGTCATAGGAACCCTCGGCCACCTGGTCAAGCTCTTCTTCCATTTTGCGGGTAAACTCCACGTTGAACAGGTCGCCGAACCGGGGGATTAAGAGGTCGTTGACCAGTATACCCAGCTCGGTGGGTATCATGGTGGCGCGTTCCCGGGTAACGTAGTGGCGTCCCGAAAGCGTAGCCATAATGGATGCGTAGGTGGAGGGTCGGCCTATGCCGTTGGCTTCCAGCCGGCGAATAAGAGAAGCTTCAGTAAAGCGCGAGGGAGGCTGGGTCTGTTTGCTCTCCACAACCAGTTTCAGAAGCCTGGCACCTTCTCCCTTGGTGAATTCGGGCAACTGGAAATCGGTTTCCCGCTTCTCCCTCAGATACATCTTCTCAAAGCCGTCGAATACCTGTTTGAGCGAGCGTATGCGGAAAACAAACCCTTCATGCTCAAGTTCCAGTATCCGGCGTTCGTAAGTGGAATCGGCCATCTGGGAGGCAAGGTAGCGCCGGTATATCATGTCGTAGCACCGTTTGGCGTCGCGGTCCAGATGCGAGGTAACGAACTCCGGTGTTCTTGCCAGCCCGGTGGGACGAATGGTTTCGTGCGCGGCCTGAGCGCCTTTTTTATCCTTGTACGCTCTTGGCTTTGAATACTCGGCGCCCATGGTTTCGATGATGTGGCCTTTGGTGGCGGTGATGAATTCGGGGGCTATCCGCAGGCTGTCGGTACGCATGTAGGTAATGAGTCCCACGGTGGTGCGCTCCAGGGTAACGCCTTCGTATAAGCCCTGCGCTATGCGCATGGTTCTGCGCGGGGCGAACCGCAAGACCGTCGAGGCTTCCTGCTGCAGGGTGGAGGTCTTGAACGGGGGAAAAGGGGTGAAGGTGCGCTCGTCTTTGGTGAAAGAGGAGACGAGGATATCCATTCCAGATGCAAGAGCGTCCTTTGCCTTCTTCATCTGTTCTTTATTCAGCCGTTCGGCTTTCTTGCCGTCTATGCGAACCAACTCCGCCTCGAACCGTTCCCCCCTGGCCTCAAATAGTCCCTTGACCGTCCAGTAAGGTTCGGGCTTGAACGCCTCGATTTCCTTCTCCCGTTCCACCAGTATGCGCAGAGCCACGGTCTGCACCCGGCCTGCGGATAATCCCCTGCGCACCATCTTCCACAACAGGGGCGATACCTTGTAGCCCACCAGCCTGTCCAGAACACGTCTGGTTTTGTGGGCATCCACCAGCAGACGGTCAATCTCGCCCGGACTCTCCAGCGCCTTGCGTATCCCGTTCTTGGTTATCTCAAAGAACCTTATGCGGACGATATCGGAATGAGTAATTACCTCTGCCAGATGCTGGGCAATGGCCTCACCCTCGCGGTCAGGGTCAGGGGCAAGGAACACACGTTTAGCTTTCTTGGCCGCTTTCTGTATCTCTTTGATGTCGGCGGCCTTACCCCTGATGTTGATGTACTCGGGATAGAACTTGCCGTCCTTGATTTCTACCCCCAGACGCGACTTGGGCAAATCCCTGATGTGCCCCTTGCTTGAGATTACGGCCTGTCCACCCTTCAGGATTTTCTTTATGGTGCGCGCCTTGGTGGGCGATTCAACTATTATGAGATCTTTCATATTCTTCTAAAAACTCCACAATGCTTTGCATGTCGCGTGGCAATTCCGATTCAAACAACATATCCTTTCCTGTTGCGGGGTGTTTGAACCCCAGCATCTTTGCATGAAGCGCCTGTCTGCTGATCCTGGCCAGACATCCTGCCAGTACCTCGGTCTCGGTGCGAGACGAAGGAATTATCTCCTGCCGCCCGCCGTACTCGCAGTCGCCCACCACCGGATGTCCGTAATGGCGTAGGTGCACCCTGATTTGATGCGTCCTGCCCGTAACCAGCCACAGCCTCAGATAGGAGACGCATCCGGCGTACACCCGCTCTAATTTGAACCGGGTGGTCGCCTCCCGCGAGGAGATGGGCGTTACCGTCATCCGGAGTCTGTTCAGTGTCGAACGACCGATGGGGGCCGCGATTTCGCCTTCGGTTAGCTCAAAGCGACCCCAGGCAAGAGCGACGTACTCCTTGTGCATGGTTCTCGCCGAGGTCTGGCGGGTCAAATTCACCAGCGCTTCGTAACTTTTAGCCAACAGGATAAGCCCGGTTGTGTCTTTGTCAAGCCTGTGCACCACTCCTGGACGCACCTGGCCCTTTTCTCCCCGGGGTAAGTTTTTGCAATGCCCAAGCAGCGCGTTCACCAAAGTGCCTTTCAGATGCCCGCGCGCCGGATGTACCACCATGTTGGGCGGCTTGTTTACGAGAATAATATCTTCATCTTCGTAGACGATATCCAGTTCTATTTCCTCGGGCTGAAGCGCAAATTCCC
>JAUVJT010000007.1 GCA_030592225.1 Candidatus Stahliibacteriota bacterium
AGTTGCAGCAAATGTATTCAACAAGCCATCCAGCCTCAGCTAGGAGGTTCAGCATGAGAATAAGAGTAAGAGGCGTCTGGCTCGTCCTGATGCTATTCCTTGTACCGGGTCTTTTGTTGGCCGGTATCACGGGTAAGCTCACCGGACGAGTAAAAGACGCCGGAACAGGAGAACCGCTCGTTTCAGTGAACGTGGTTGTTAAACAAGATGGCCAGCTGGTAACCGGCGCATCGACTAAGTTGGACGGAACCTACGTGATTTCCAACCTCCGTGCCGGTACATACACCGTTGAAATTTCGATGATTGGCTACCAGACCGTTCTGGTAAACAACGTCAAGGTTACCGCTGACCAGGTTACCAAGCAGGACGTCAGACTCAAGCCCGGCGCAATCGGGTTGCCGCCAGTCGATGTAACGGCCGAGCGAGACCTGTTAGCCGTGGAGGCCACTGCCGTAACCGGCCGGGAAATCAGACAGCAGCCGGTGAGCAACTACGAGGAAGTGGTTAGCCTGGCGGCTGGAGCCACCGAGTCTACCGGCGCGAACTCGGCTGGTCTGCACATCTACGGCGGCAGAACCAACGAGGTTGTCTACGTGGTTGACGGCATCAACGCCAACGATCCGGTTACCGGTCAATCGGGCGTCTATATCGACAACTCGGCTATCCAGGAGATGACTACCAATACCGGCACCTTTAACGCCGAGTACGGCGACGCCATGTCGGCGGTGGTCAACATTATTACCCGTGAGGGGGGCGCTCGCTTCCGGGGTACGGTCGAGTACGAGACCGATGCCCACCTGCGCCTGAGCAAGGATCCTGTCAAGTATCCCAACCCGGATATGTGGCACAACAAAGGATCATTGTCTTTGGGCGGCCCGTTGGGTCTGCCGCGCGCTACCTTCTTTGTCTCAGGTAACATTCTCGAGCACGAAAACCGGCTTCCCTTCAGCGACCGGCATCGCTACAACGGAACGCTCAAGCTTGCCTGGCGTCCAATCAAGAGCGGCCCCAAGTTTACCCTTTCGGGCAACTACGCCAACCAGTGGTACCATAGCTACAGCCATGGCTACTCCAAGGGTGTGTGGCTGGGTATGGGCCCCAGGATCAACCGTGACAACTACCAGTTGAATCTCAAGGTTAACCATCCGGTAACCGAGAAGGTTTCCTACACCATCAATGTTGGCACCTTCAACACCCATTACAAGGTATCCTACATGGACGGAGCCCACTACAACGACTTCCGTATGATTGGCCGTCAGATGCTTGACTGGGTCGGTTGGGCCTATGGCCGGACCTGGTGGGAAGATCTGGAAATCCCTGATACCACCATTACCGACGAAGGCGACACGGTCATAACCGACAGTGTGTTCAAGCGCCTGTATGACGCCGATTCCATGCGGTTCGTTTTCAAGGCGGATTCTACGTTTTACGCCGGACTGAAGGAAAATGGCGATACAAACTGGGTCAACCTTTGGGAACGCTACGGCCACATCACCGAGGATTCCGATTCGATGGCGTGGTTTTACTACAACGAGTTTATCTCCGGGAACGGCTACCTTATCGATCACGGCGACGGTACATACGATGGCGTCTATCGCTGGGTCGGCCTGGAAGAGCAGCTGGAGGCGTTGAATAATCGGTGGTACGAGGTCAACGAGTGGCGGCCTTCGATCGATGAGAATGGCGACACGGTAGGCGTACACTATCATCTGTTCGATTTTGATCTCTACAAGCATTACTATAAGCTGTATCAAGAGTTCCCCGACTCAAGTTACCGCGACCCTGTGACTGGAGATTCAGTTCATGTGGATAACCCCTACGAGGACAGTCTGGAAACCTCGGGCAACATGTACTACGTGCGCTACAACTCCGATCCCTTGTTCCGCCGCTTCAGCTACTTTTTCTACCCCTACTGGGCGGAGCGCAACACTACCAAGTACATCGCCGACGCTTCTGTGGACTGGAACCCCAACAAGGTTCACTGGTTCAAGGCAGGAGTAAGCGGCAACTACCACGTGCTTAACTACGACATGATTAACTTCGTTAACGAGAACCCGTACAACGATACCTACGACAAGAAACCCATCATAGCGGCGGCTTACCTTCAGGACAAGGTGGAGTACGAAGATCTGGTGCTTAATGCAGGTATCCGTTTCGACTACTTTGATCCTGCGTCCGATTACTTTATCGACGCGGAGAATATTGATTCGGGTATGGTAGCTGCCAAGCCCAAGTTCCAGTTCAGCCCTCGTATGTCCGTTTCCTTTGCCGTATCCGAGAAGGCCAAGATGCACGCTTCGTATGGTCACTTCTTCCAGCCGGTCAACCTGCAGGATTTGTACGAGAACCTTTCGGCTGACATCACCGTGGGTGTGCCCCTGCTGGGTAATCCCAATCTGCCGCCTCTGAAGACCGTTTTCTACCAGGCAGGTTACAAGTACATGATCTCGAAGAGCATGGTGTTCGAGCTCAAGGGATACTTCAAGGATCAGGAAAACCTTCTGGCTACCCGCAGCGTGAGCACTATCTATAAGGGTGAACTGGCTTCCTACACCGTCTACGTGATCGAGGACTTTGCCAAGGTTAAAGGTATAGACGTGGGGATTGTGCGCCGCGTGCCCAGGTTCCTGTCCTGGAACGTCACCTATTCCTTCATGGATGCCAAGGGTACCGGTTCCTCGGGTCGTGAATTTTACTATCGCTATCGTGGAACGGCGCTTGAACCTCCCAAACACGAGTACCCTCTGGAATTTGACATAACCCACTCACTCAAGGCGAACCTCAACTTCTACCTTGATCATGAGTTCGATGTCAAAGCGCTGAGAAAGACCAACCTGAATGTTCAGTTCAACTACGCTTCAGGATCGCCTTACTGGGCCAGCGACTCCCGCGGCAACGTGTTGCCTATGGGTACCAAGCGCAAGCCAGGCACCAAAACGGTGGATGCCAAACTGGAAAAATGGTTCTCTCTGGGAGAGAAACTCAACCTGGGAGCCTACGTTGACGTACGTAATCTCGTTGGCTGGACCAACGTGGCAAATGTATACGGCGGTACCGGTCTTCCCGATGACTACGGTAACAGTCCGGTTTATGAAGCAGCCAACTACCGCGGTTACGCAGGTAACGGTTTCAGCGACGAGATGGAAAACTGGGAAGCCGACGTGGCCGACTGGGAACGCTACTATGCCCAGAATCCCTCAATGTTCGGCGGGCCGCGCGAGCTGCGTTTCGGCATTCGCATGAGCTTTTAAGCCAGAGGAGAAATAATAATGAAAAGAAAAACGATTCTTGTTTTGGCGGGTTTGTTAATCCTGGCCATGCCTCTTCTGGCAAGGATGGATACCCCCGTGCAGGTGGTTCCTCAATCCCAGAACCGTCTTCTCACCGAGGTGACCGACGAAGCGGCCGACTGGTGGATGATTTGGTGGGTGGATGCAGGCAACCTCTCGGATTTCACGATCAGCAATACCTTGCAGGGCGGTACCTTCGCCCGTCACCCCAATGATGAGCACGAATTCCGTGGCGAGTTACCCCTTTCGTCGATGTATTCAGGTAATCGAGGCGATTGCAGCGAGTACCCTAAGGGCTCGAATCAGTTCTATACCTACGCCTGGGGCCTGTGGGTCGGCAGCCACTATCAGGTTAAGCCCGGCGAGTACGTGTACAACGTCTCTAAGGGTGCGTTTACCTCCGATATAGGTGCGATGGCCGCCCCTGATATGAAAGAAGCCGGCGGTATGCACAACATCAGCGGCCTGGGTATGTACTTCTCGGATATGACTATTCCTGAAGGCTTTGGATACGACGGCGAAGGCGGAAGGCTTTTTCCAACGACTGGCGCTACCCCCATGGAATACCAGGTGTACTGGCCGTTTACGGACAGCGCCGACATCAACCCCCGCCGCCGCGCCATAGGGATGCCTGAGGTTAGTCCTGAAGTAGGTGACATCATCTCCATGCAGGATACCTATGCGTGCGGCGGAGACTGGATACCGATGAGCGACGCCCGGTGTATCTGGATACTGTCCACCGGCGCCTACGACGTGCGGGGCCAGGGGCTGCGAATCGAGCAGCGTACCTACGCCTGGAACTACGAGTACAACGACTCTTACATCTTCATCAACTACAAGATCCGCAACATGAACGACTTCACGCTCGACTCGGTGTACTTCTCATTCTTCATGGATAACGATATTGCCGGTGTCTCGAGTGGTTCCAGTCCGGGTGACGAAGGTTACTGGGACGACCTGATCGGGTTCGACGAAGAACTCAACATGGGCTATACCTACGATGCCAACGGTTCCGAGACAGGCTGGGTCACCCCGGCCGGATACATCGGCGCTATTTTTCTTGATACCCCCAACGACATCGGACTTTCCGGTTTCGAGACCTGGCCGCAGAGACATGTGATAGATGACCTTGGCCAGGACAGCGTCAAGTACGCGTACATGGCTTCTGCCGATTACATCACCTGGGATAACCCCAACGACGTGCGTATGCTTATGAATAGCGGTCCTTACATGGAGCTTGCGCCCGATGAAGAGGTAAACCTCACCATAGCGGTGATTGTTGCCTACTCATACGATGAGCTTCGTGAGAAGGCCATGGCGGCCAAGATCCAGTTCGACAACGGCTACTTCGGCTACTCGCCTCCGCCCAACCCCAGTCTTGCCGTAGTTCCCGGTGACAGCGTTGTCTTCCTTACCTGGGGCAGCGAATCGGAGAACTATGTTGATCCCATGAGCGGTCTGGCGACGTTCGAGGGCTACCGTGTGTACAAGAGTCTATCAGGGCTTACCGATACCTGGCAGCTTCTCGCCGACTACGATCTGGTGGATTCGGAGAATCCCGATACGGCTGTTGTCGAGCATACCTCCGGGCCCAGCAAGGCCAGCATAAAGTACCTTTCTGTATATTGGAATGAGTTCGTTCCGACAGAGCCTTCCGAGTACGGATTCGAGAAAAATGCCTACACCCTTACTTTCCAGGAAGACGCCGACTATTCTTACTACATCGTTTATGACGTGGCCGAGCAGAAACAGCTGACCTACAACTCCGAGGCACTTACCGAAGGCGGTTACTGCATCCTCGATGCGATTAACGGCGGCGCTATTCAGCTCGATGACGCCATTGCGGCCACCGGTACGGTGACCTTTACCGGTCAGGCAGGCGATTCTATACCCAAAGGTACAATCGCAGCAACCGATGTGGACGATGCGGTACACGGATACGTAGAGTTCCAGACTCAAGCTGCTGCAGTAATCGATTCCGGAGAGACCACGGTTGATGCAAACGTTCAGGCCAGTATCCCCGGCGAGATCGGCAATGTCTGGACCGGTGCGATTACTACCATAGTAAGCAGCGACGTTCCCCCTGGTCTTACGGTTACCAACAACGCGTCCATCACTGGCGGTGTTGACGGCGTTACTCACTATCCCTATAACCCCGGCGATATAATCTTTATCGACGGCGGCCAGTACACCATCGAGGCGCCTGCCGATACCCAGCCCGGAGACATCGTTGATCCCATCCCGGGAGAGGTGTTCACCATATACTCCTACCCCGGAGCAGCGCTGAGTAACCAAGCAGGTTTGCGTCATTACTACATCGACGAGGACGTTCACAACGGCCAGATATACTACTACTCGGTAACCGCTTACTCGCGTTCCCAGCCCACCGAGGGTGTGGACGAGTTGGAAGGCGGAAAAACCGGTAAAACCTACTGGGCGGTTCCGCGCACCAATCCTGCCGGTTGGGAGAATGCCTGGGCATCACCTGCCGAGCGTATCGCCGGAGACGGCAGCGCTTTGGTGGTAGACAGCGTTATCTCTCCGGACGAGGTTACCGGTCACACCTACGAGGTAGGTTTCCGTGCGGTCGAGAGGATCGACACCATCATCGACGGTTCAGACGTGACCATCGATACCATGGATGTAATCAAGTACGCCTATTTCGAGGATACCGACTCTGGCTACGTCGTTCTGGACAGCTTCCCGGTGCACGCCGGTGAATTCAGCGGTCCGGTAATTGACGGTGTATTCGTTCAGGTGGCTGCGGTTTCCATGGATACCCTCGATATCGAGACCCAGATCGATTCTCTGCAAACTGGCTGGTTGGTAAGACAAACCGGAACCGACTTCAACGTCAGGGTGGAGTGGGATAATACAATCCAGGTACCGATAACCAAGGACTTTCTGGTGGATATCGTTGAGAGTGCCATGGATGACCATCCAACCCGACCCACAAAATGCCTGGTCGATGTATCGGTATACGACAGTCCTTCGGAGACCGCGGAATTGCTTTGGCGCGGAGCAGATTCAAGCATAGTTGATGATGCCAAGTTTGAGATTTGGTATCCCCGCGTTGATTTCAATCACCTGGAATACAAGAAATTCAGGGTGATCTTCAACGACACAATTACCGAGATTCAAAAAATAACGCATGTCGACAGTTCCCAGACCCCCTATGATACTACCTACACTGAAGATACCCTTGCTTTGGTGACATGGCCAGAGCCCGGCGATCAGTGGTTGCTCAAGACGCTGAAATCCACCACCGAAGAGGACCTTTTCCGTTATGAGACCTATGCTGTCGGGTTGACCGAAGAGAACATCGAGGATGAACTCAACAAGATTCGTGTGGTACCCAATCCTTACTACGTACGTGCGCCCTGGGATCTTGACCAGCATTCCCGCCACGTCATGTTCCAGGATCTGCCCATGAAGTGTACAATCCGAATATTCAACTCGGCGGGTCTTCTGATTCGAACCATAGAACACGACGGAGAAGGATTGTACGGCGCAGCAGGTTCGGCAGAATGGAACTTGTTGACCGAAGGCGGAATGGATTGTACCAGCGGCTTATACATCTGGCAAGTCCAGACCGAGACCACAGACGGAAAGAAGTACACTAAAGTTGGCAAATTTGCCATTATCAGGTAGGAGGAAGAGATGAAGACGACTAAAAGACTCCTTATCCTCAGCATCCTGGCACTGGCAGTGATCGTTACCCCTGCATCGGCGCGTCTGGGCGGGTCCGGCGCATCGGCATCCTTCCTGACCATGGGCGGCGGTGCGCGTCCCATATCCATGGGTTGCGCTTATACTGCTCTGGCCGATGGACCGGACGCCTTGTTCTGGAACCCGGCTGGGATAGCCAATATGGACCGGATATCCGGGACATTCGGACAGGCGATTCTGTTTGCCGGCATGCTTGAAGAGAACCTCGCTCTGGGAGTTCCCCTCAGCGAGTTTGAAACCATAGGTTTCCAGATACTGGCGCATCTTTCAGGCCCAATTGAGGTTACCACCTACGAAGATCAGCACGGTACAGGCAACTACTACTCCGCCAACAACTACGCGGTTGGCATCTCCTACGCGAGAAAGATGACGGAGAAGTTCTCTGCAGGCGTCACTGCCAAGGTTATAGATCTCACCCTGCATACGGTTGCCGCCTGGGGGCTTGCCGTTGATGTCGGCGCTGTCTACAACGTCGGTATTCGCAACCTCAGGCTGGGGTTCGTGCTGCAGAACTTTGGCCCTGATATGGTCTATAAGGGTGAAGCCCTGTGGTTTAATGCCAACATAGACACCCTGCAGTCTGAGGATATACCATCCACCTATCAGTCTGAACCGTTCCGCCTGCCCTTTACCTTTGCCGGAGGTATCGCCATGGATCTTATCGAAGGTCCTCCCTCACGACTCACCATGACTGTGGATTTCGCTCACCTGTCGGATCAGCCTGCCAAGGGCGCCGTTGGTCTTGAATACGGACTCAATGAGACGCTTTTCCTTCGTCTCGGTCTGGGGATCAATACCGCCCCTGAACTCGGCACCGATGATGACGATACCGAAGCTACGGTTGACGGAGCGACAATAATCCGCGAAGTACTTTCCAACCGGAATGACCGAGGTCCTGCGGCAGGGCTTGGCGTAAAGATACCCGTTGGCAGCTACGAGGTAGGACTGGACTATAGCTTTGAGTGGCACTGGTACCTTGCTCCGGTTCACCGCGCTTCGCTGGTGATGGAGTTTTAACAAAACTTCCTTTTCTCACCCTGCGGGGTGAGAAAATCTGGATTTAACTGATGAAGGGGCAGTCTTTAGACTGCCCCTTCTTGTTGCATCCCGGCAGGCGTTCCCGGAATGATTGAGAACATAACGACGATTCCCGACAAAAGGGCTGCCATTATCAGGGTGATTAAATGTAACCTTTGAATAGTTCGTGCGTCTAAGTTGTAGAATAGATAACAAACGTAGCACAACGCACTTAACAAGTTAAATGAAATGCAACCAAGGAGGGGCCATCTCGGGTCTCATTTTACTGCTGGCAGTGTTGCTGCCTGCTCAATCCGAAGCACAACCTGCAAAACTCAGCCTGGATGAAGTGCTCAGGTATGCTATACAGCACAGTCTGGCAACCGATCAAGCGAGCATACAGCGTGCGCAAGGCGCTCAATCAATCGCCGAAGGAGTAGGTATGCTGCTTCCCCGGCTGAGCTTGTCCACCTCAACCGGAACTTCAGCACTGGATAGTCTCAGTGGTCCGGGGGGAGCATCCCTGAGCGACCTTGGAGAAACATGGGTAACCAGGTTTACGCTCTCCCAGCCCGTGGTTGACGCCACCACCATCTTCGGCCTGGTCGGAGGATTTCAGCAAAACGGCGTTTCCCGGGCCCAGTCCCGGCAGACCATGGCTGCCCTCATTCTGGACGTCCAGAACGCATACTACAATCTGGCCGCCTCCCGGGCGCTGGTGTCCAGCGCCCAGCGTCAGCACGAACGCGCTGCGGAGAACGCCAAGATAGTTGCCAGGCGCTACCAGTTGGGAGGGGCAAGCAAGGCGGATAAGTTAAGGGCCGAGGCAGGGTTTCTTTCAGCCGAGGCCGAGGTGCTTTCCTCCCAGGTTTCTCTGGAAGCGAACCAGCGTATTTTGTGTGATCTGGCAGGTATGGAGAACTGGCAACTTATCGGAGTTGACGAGTTGCCCGATGCCCGAGATCCCGGTTCCCTGCCAACTACCGTGATATCTTCGGCATTGCTTGAGCGTAACCCTGATCTCGACGTTCTCCACAAACAGGTGCGTTCTTCCGATCTTGCCTACTGGGGCGCGTGGGGTGCGCTTCTGCCCTCCCTCTCCTTTACCGCCGGCAAGAGTTTTTCCCAGGATGAGATACTTCCCTCCTTCTCCGAGTTTACCGACGCTGCCCCCACCTACGGATTGTCGGTATCTTTTCCCATAGTCGATCTCAAGGGCAGGCTGCTGGGTATTTCCAGGGCCCGGCTTAACCGCAAGTCCTCACGACTCAATCTGGCGCAGCAAGAGCTTGCTTTTCGTCAGCGCCTGGCCATGCTTCTGGCGACCCAGTCCTCGTCCTATGCGGGATGGGAGTTTGCATCGAAGAATATTGAAGTCTCAAGCGAGGTCTACCGGCTTACCTCCCGCAGTTACGAGCTGGGGGCTTCTTCACTGGCCGATTTGCTTGCCGTTCAGGCGGAGCTGGTTCAGGCCGAGCGCGCACAGGTTCAGGCCAAGGCAAAATACTGGTCGGCCCGGGCGGAATTGAATTATTTTCTAGGAAACAGTATTTCCCATGATGCCTCAGTGGAGGATAGATGAATAAGAAACGCCGTAAAAGAATCTGGATATGGGTAGGGATTGGTGCAGGAACCTTGCTGGTGCTGTTAATCGTGTGCAGCGTGGCTAAAGGCAATTCCAGGATACCCGAGGTTCAGGTTACCAAACTTGAACCCACCTCCATAACCTCGACCGTGTCAGCCGAGGGCGAGCTTCGCGCCGCCAACCAGGTGGATATCTCCGCCCAGATAGTGGCCGAAGTCGAGCGCATATACGTGGAGGAAGGTGATTACGTTCGCAAAGGTCAGCTATTGTGCGCCCTTGACGACGACGAACTTCTGTCCAGGCGCAACCTCAACCGGTCCCAGTACGAAAAGGCTAAATCTGAATTCGACCGGGCCAAGGTGATGTATGAAGAGAAGTTGATATCCGACGCCGAGTACCAGAGCTACAAGACCGCTTGCGACGTTGCCCTGTCCAATCTCCAGCAGTCTGCAGAAGGTCTCGAAGATACCCGCATCTACTCCCCCATCTCAGGTCGAGTAATCAGGGTAGAGGTCGAGGAGGGCGAAACGGTCATGATGGGAACCATGAACAACGCAGGCACCGTTCTCTTCACTATTGCCGATCTCTCTGCCATGCAGGCCGAACTGGAGGTGGACGAGACCGAGGTTGTGGGGATAAAGGTCGGACAGGAAGCCGAAGTGGTTCTTGACGCGCTGCCCGACACCTCGTTTGCCGCCGTGGTGCGCTCCGTAGGCTACATGGCTTCTACCGACGCTGCCTCAGTCTCAACCGGTGTAACCGACTTCGAGGTTGTACTCGACCTTGCCGACGTTGATCCAGAGCAGCGCCCCGGCATGAGCGTGTCGGCGGAGATCAGCACCGCATTTTGCGAGAACGTGCTTACCTGCCCGCTGCAGGCGATAGGCGCCGAGGTCCGCGACGGAAAGAACGTTGAAACGGTGTTCGTACTGGATGGAAACGTCGCCCGGCTGAAGGTGATAAAGACCGGCATATCCGACGGCTTTGACGCCGAGATCACCGAGGGATTAAGCGAAGACGACGTAGTAATAACCGGGCCGTACACTACCCTCAGAGCTCTTGCCGACGGCGATCCGGTTGATGCCCCGAAAGGAGATTTACAATGGCGGGAAGACGAAAATCGAGGCCAGAGAAAACCGCGCCTGATTTCCCTCCGAAGACCCCGGCGATCCGGTTAAACGGGGTCAGCAAGATATATGGAAGCAGCCGTGTTAAAGTAAAGGCGCTTTCAGATATCGACCTCCAGATACATGAAGGTGAGTACGTGGCCATCATGGGGCCGTCCGGTTCCGGCAAGTCGACGCTGATGCACATTCTGGGTTGTCTGGATACACCCACCTCCGGCTCCTATCTCCTGGATGATGAAGAGGTCTCGGTCTATGACGAGGATCGCCTTGCCGAGGTGCGAAGCCGCAAGCTGGGTTTCGTGTTCCAGCAGTTCAACCTGCTTCCCCGGCTTACCGCGGCTCAGAACGTGGAACTTCCCCTGCTTTATTCCAGGGTATCTGTAGATGAACGCGAGGAGATTGTCTCCACCATGCTGGCTAAAGTAGGTCTTGCCGATCGCGCTCACCACCGCTCCAACGAGCTTTCCGGGGGCGAGACACAGCGGGTGGCTATCGCCCGCGCTCTGGCCAACGATCCCGCACTTATCCTTGCCGACGAGCCGACCGGCAACCTGGATTCGGCAACCGAGGATGAACTCATGGAGCTTATGGATGGACTCAACGAACAGGGACGCACTCTGGTTATTGTGACCCATGACGACAGTGTTGCAAAACACGCCAAGCGCATCATCAATCTCAAGGACGGGAGGCTGGTATGAGTTTCTTTGCCCTACTCGGACTCTCCATATTATCCCTGCGCCACCATAAATCACGCTCATTCCTCACTGCGTTGGGTATTGTAATCGGGGTAACGACCGTCATCGCCATCCTTTCGCTGCTTCAAGGTCTCAACAACACTATTGACGAGCAGTTCGCTTCACTTGGAACCAACACCATCTACGTGCAGAAGATGGAGCTTAATTTCGGCTCAGGGCCAGGCCAGTTTGACTTTGAGGAGATTGCAAAACGCCCTGATCTGACCATCGAGGATGCCGAGGCCATTGCCGAGCTTCCCACGATCGCCGAAGCGGTTACTACCATGAGCAGAGAGGTGGGAGCCCTTACCCATAAAGGCAACGAGGCCGAGAAGTGCAGCCTCAAAGGATCGGGTGAAGGAGGCGAGGCAACTGCCAGTTTGATCGTCGAACGGGGGCGATTCATCAACGTCAACGACCAGAAGCGCCGCCGCATGGTATGCGTTATCGGCTCCTACATTTCAATCAACCTGTTCCCGGATGAAGACCCCCTGGGACAGATGCTTGAGGTGGACGGTCATAAATACCAGGTGGTTGGGGTGCTTGCAGAAAAGGGGGCCATGTTCGGCCGGTCCCAGGACAACGTGGCGTTCATCCCCATCAACACCTATCAAAAGTTTTACAGCACTCCCGAGGGGCGCGCCTCCATATTCGGCGGGTCATCCATTGAGGTCTTGCCTGCCGAGGGCGTATCTGTTGACGAAGCCCTTCTGCAAGTCGAAGAGCTGATGCGCCTGCGGCACGGCCTGCACTACTACGAAGACAATGATTTCGGGCTGAATACCCAGTCCTCCATGTTTTCCTCGCTCAACCAGATTACCACCATCGCCTGGATAGTGATGGTGGGTATCGCCGCCAACTCCCTGCTGGTAGGCGGTATCGGCATCATGAACATCATGCTGGTCTCTGTTGCCGAGCGCACCCGGGAGATAGGCATTCGCAAGGCGGTGGGCGCGCGTACCCGGGACATACTGATGCAGTTTCTGCTGGAGGCGGTGGTTCTGTCCCTCGTTGGCGGAGCAATCGGCATCCTGGCTGGATTGGGTATAGCAGGACTTGTATCGCTGCTTACCGACCTGCAGGCCACCGCCATGTGGTGGACTATTGCCATCGGATTTGTATTTTCTGCAATCGTCGGGGTATTCTTCGGCATCTACCCGGCCCAGAAGGCATCAAAGCTTAACCCCATCGACGCCATCCGCTACGAGTGATATAATACTCGTCTATGGCGAAAAGATCGCAGGGATATTGGACTTGATTATCCTAATGAAGAGAAAGCTAACGGGGCGCGGGTCGGCAATCATGTGCCTTTTGAAAACGTTTTGAGAAAATTCTTAACGATTCTTTCTATGGAAAGTTACATCAAGAGTTCCTGCAAGGCGACGTAGTCGCTTTGTGGGGTATCAGAACGCGATGCGGGGTTTCTTTCTTTTCTTTGCACCGGGAGCCTTGGGAGCGGGTTTCTTTTCCTGTTGAGGCTGGGAGGATGGTTGAGGGGAGGGCTGAGGTACTGGGGCAGGTTGTGGCGTTGATTGAGGTTCCGGTTGAGCCGCCGGTTTCCGCTCAGGTGCGGGTTGCAGGGCCGGTTGGGATTGCGTCGCAGGTTGAGGAGTCGGTTGTATCACGGGTTGTGTTGCGGGTGTTACGGGATGGCCGCTTGCCGTCTTCAATCGTAGTTCGTTGAGTTCTATTATCTGGCCTTCAAGTTCGTGTATGCGCCGCTCAAGCGCCGAAATCTTTGAGCCTATGGCGGGTGAGGCCTTCAACTCCTCCCAGGTCTGCTGCTCGAGTTTACCCTCCATCTCCTTAAGTTCGTCCAGCTTGGTTCTTACCCGGTCGCGGTCCTCGCGCAGTTCGGCAATCTCGCGCTCCAGGTGGGTTTTTTCCTTGATGGCCATCTCCATGGCCGAGTGTTCCTTGCGCAGGTAATCGAGCCGTTTGTTGATGTCCTGTTCCTCTCGTTCCAGGCTGCGCAAACGAGCTTCGGTCATGGCCAGTTCGCGCTTGCGCCTTTCTACCTTGTCTTTGGAGACGTAGTCGGGATCGCCAGGTCCTATCATCCCCTCAGGAATTCTGGTATGCCGCCGCGCCTCGTGTTCAACCATGCTGCCGTGTCCGTCCCTGGGTTCTTTTTTGCCGGCGTCCTTCTTGGTGCGATCTATCTTTTCCCAGACTGTTGTCGAACCTGACGGGGTTTTCTTGGGTTCTTGGCTGGCCGTTTTTGGTGAGGGCTTGGAATCTTTAGAACCGTCGGAGATGCCGAATTTACGTTCCAGTTCACGCAATTTGGCACGTTCCTCATCCGTAAGCTCGGGCTTGGGCTGAGTTTTTTTCTCATGCTGAGGAGCAGCCTTTTTTTCTTCCCGCTTAGATTTAGGTATAAATTTCGGCATACTAAAAGAATAGCGAGAATTTCGGGTTAGTCAAGTGGTGTGCCCAAGGAACGATCCAGGGATCAGGGGGCTTGACATAAGCGCAAAATTATTTATAATTTTGTCAACCAAGGAGAAGCATATGCCAACAGACTATCGTCGGTTTCTCAAACAAAACAACATCATAGCCCTGCCTGCAGCAGGAGCGGATTATCACCCCGGCTCGGTATTGAAACAAAGAAGACGAAGATGCAAGTATACTCAATGGGGTAGGATAGATATGTTGCTGAACAATGACAAGGAATGGCCATGCAAGCTGGTAGAGGCAAATATAGTGGAGTCCGACATCAAACGTCGCTTGAGCCTGCAGGGACGGGCAAGCGTGAAGGAGTTCGGACTCGGCATCGGCGCAGGATTACGCAACGCAACTTCAGTCACGTATGAAATAACCGGACTCAAGAATAGAGTTTTCACAAACCCCAATGTTCTCATCAGGCACAGCGATGAAATAGAAGGTTACATCCGCAATAACAGAAAAAAAGGTTACCGCTATTTCGTTCTTGAACGTTTGTGGTACGCGGTTGAGTTCATCGTTAAGTTTGAAGGAATGACCAAAGCCGAGTTGAAAGCGGTCCTCGATAAACACGTAAACGTAACGGGTGACGCAAAGTTTAAGTTGAACACCAAAGGAAACATAGTAGTAACCGCCGGCAAACCAACCGTCCCCTTTGGGTTCACCACCTGGTTGAGACTGTAAGGATACCCTTACATCTACACCACCTTGCATCCCCCTTTGTTTTCTGTAAACTAGGCAATGTCTTTGAATTTGACTTTCTACGGAGCCGCGCGAACGGTTACCGGTTCCAAGTTCGTTCTGCGTGCGCCTCGGGCCTCGGTGCTGACCGAGTACGGGCTGTTCCAAGGGCATCGCAAGAAAGCGTTTGAGATAAACAGTCTCATTCCCCAGCAAGCGCTGGAAGCCGATGCCATGGTACTTTCCCATGCCCACATTGACCACTCCGGCAACATACCTCGTCTGGTTGCGGCGGGTTTTAACAAACCGATTTACGCAACTCCGGCCACCATAGATCTCGTCAAGGTGATGCTGATCGATTCTGCCGAGATACAGGTACGCGACGCCGAGTACGTGAACAAGAAGCACGCCAAGAAGGGGATTCCCCCGGTTGAGTCTCTCTACACCGTAGAGGAAGCACAGGCCTCGTTGGAGTCCCTGAAGCCTGCTAATTATTACGATCGTCATGAGATTGCTCCGGGTATTCACGCGACCCTTTATGACGCCGGTCACATCCTTGGTTCGGCCCAGGTGCTCTACGAGGTGGACGGCAAGCGTATTCTTTTTACCGGCGATCTTGGACAGCCTCAACTACCCATTGTGCGTGATCCCGATCGTGTGCCTGATCCCGACGTAATTATCTGTGAATCCACTTACGGCGACCGGGTGCATCCCCCTGTCGAGGAAGCCAAGGAGAAACTGCGCAAGATTCTGCAGCAGGCTTATGATAGAGGGGCGAAGATACTGGTTCCCGCCTTCTCGGTCGGGCGCACCCAGGCACTGGTGTTCGTTATGCATCAGTTGATGAACGAAGGACTGCTGCCGCAGATGCCCATATGGGTCGACTCCCCCATGTCGCTCGAGGCCACCCAGGTGTTTCGCAAACACCCGGAATGTTTCGATGAGGAGACCCGGGAATACCTCAAACGCGATGAGGATCCCTTCGGGTTCTACCGTTTGCGTTACGTGAAGACGGTTGCCGAATCCAAGGCACTGAATGATATCAAGGCACCCAGCATGATTATTGCCTCGTCCGGGATGTGTGAAGGCGGTCGAGTGGTTCACCATTTGAAGCACACTGTCGGTGATGAGAAAAACGTTGTCCTTATCACCGGTTTTCAGGCACCCGGCACACTGGGGCGGCGCATTGTGGAGGGGCTGGACGTGGTGCGTCTTTACGGAGAGGAGTATCCCCTCAACGCCGAGGTTGAGATACTGAACGAGTACTCGGCACATGCCGACCGCAACGACCTGCTCGACTTGTTCAAGGGTTATGATCCCGGCAAGGTCAAGCAGGTTTTTCTGGTGCACGGCGATGTTGATCAATCCCGGGCGCTCGCCGAAGCGGTGTCAGATATGGGCTACAAAAACATCCAGATACCGGAGGTAGAGCAAACCTTTGAGCTGCGCTGAGCACGTCAACGATAGGCAGAAAAAGAGGGACCCTCTAATCGAGGAGTTTCTCAACTACCTGGTGGCGGAACGAGGGCTGGCCAGGAACTCGGTTGACGCCTACGCACGTGATCTTGACCAGTTTAGCGGTTTCCTGACCGAGAAAGCCAGACAAATCACCGATGTCACGTCCGCAACTCTCAGAGACTACCTGTCACGGCTTGCCGAGGCAGGACTGGCTCCCCGGTCAGTGGCCAGAAAACTGTCCGCCATACGCATGTTTCTGCGCTACTTGAATGACGTGGGTAAGCTCTCCTCCGACCCCGGCGAAAACATCTCCAACCCCAAACTGGGCCGCAAGCTGCCCGAGGTACTTTCATTCGATGAGGTCAAGCGGGTGCTGGATGCGGTACAGGCAGCCACGAAAGAGGTTGACTCCAAACGCTCGGAGGCGGAAATAAAGCGCGCCCTCGCCTTACGCAACCATGCCATGCTGGAGGTGCTTTACGGCGCTGGATTGCGCATCTCCGAACTCATCGGCCTGCGCATCGGTGACGTTTATCTTGACGAAGGTTTTGTTCGTGTCATCGGCAAGGGGGATAAGGAGAGGGTAGTTCCGGTTGGTGAGCCTGCGATACGCGCGGTGCGATCATACGTTGACGCAGGCAGGGTCAATCTCCTGAAATTTCCTAGTCCTGTGCGCGACGCACTGTTCCTGAACGTCAGAGGAGGAGGGTTGTCCCGGATGGGGGCGTGGAAGATAATCCACCGTTGCGTCGAGGAGGCAGGCATCAACCGTCACGTAACCCCTCACACCTTTCGCCACTCGTTTGCCACTCACCTACTCGAGGGTGGAGCCGACCTGCGTGCGGTTCAGGAGATGCTGGGGCATGCAAGCATAACCACTACCGAGATATATACCCACGTGGACAGATCCTACCTGCGGGAGGTCTACAAGAGCTTTCATCCCCGGGCGTGATTGTGACGCGCTGTCTGGTAATCTCTACGATATTATTAAAGGAACGTCGATGCTGAGCAACGAGGAGTTTGAACGAATCGTCCGTGAAACCATCGAGGGTTTACCTGGGCGATTCCGCCAGATGCTTGATGAGCGCAACATCGTCATCGGCGTCAAGGACAGACCCGATCCGCACGATCCTCCCTCATTCATGGGTGGAAACGTCCTGGGGTTTTATCACGGCGTTCCCATGCACAAGCGCGGCGCGACAGGTTACGGTACCTGGCCCGATCGCATCGTTATCTACAAGTCCCTTATCGAACACTACGCCGGAACTCCCTCAGGTATCCAAGCGCTCCTGCGCCGGGTGGTGCTGCACGAGATAGGACATTTCTTCGGATTGAGCGATGCAGAGTTGCGAAAGATTGGATACTAACTTCTTGCTCCTTTTCTGCTATGCAGAAAAGATCGCAGATAAAAAAAAAGCCAACCGTTCTGTTGGCTGGCAATTCTTGTCGGGGTTTCCAAGACGTTACCGGGTAACGTCTTAAGGCGGCAAGTGCCGGGGGCGGGACTTGAACCCGCACGGAGTTACCCATACGCCCCTCAAGCGTACGTGTCTGCCAATTTCACCACCCCGGCAAGGACTCTAAATATATCTAAATACCACCGGAAGTCAACCGTCTGGTTTCACTTGACAACCTCGCAACAAGGTGTATCCTTTACTTTAAGAGATTGACACGTTGAGGAAAAGGATTATGATAAATACATGCACATTAGGAGGTGCAGAATGAAAAAAACCTTTGTGGCAATAGGGGTGCTAATGGTAGTGGTGGTTCTAGGGACATTTCTGGCTTGCAGCCCCAAGGATGTCGATCCCCCCCAGATAAGCATTGAGATCAGAGCGACCGACAACTACGAATCAAGTATAGACGGTAACGTCATTCAAGGCGTAGTGGAGATAGTCGCAACAGTAACTGACAACGTCGGCGTGGATACGGTAAGGTTCTTTATAGGTGATAGTATTCAGATAGGCACTCATTATAATGAACCTAATGACACCGTAAATGGCGTATACGTGTATGAGTGGAAGGTTTTCGAACTAGTCAGGGATAGCCTTGACATTGGCCTTGAATATACAATTAGTGCGAAGGCCTGGGATGGGGCCGGAAACGAAGGGGTTTCAGAATCTCAAACGTTCGTTGTTACGATTGACAACCAGGCTCCCGAATCCCCCTATATGATGGATCCTGAGGATGATGATACGGTTAATCTCGTTTCCACCATGCTGAAGTGGCAGGGCAGCGATGCCGATCTGCATCCTATCCAGGAACTTGTATACAAGGTTTACTTTGGCGAGGGCAGCGCAGGCAACATGGATTCGGTATATTCCACCAAGAAAGGCACCGTTCCTGATACCGGTAACTGGGCAACCCCTCTTTGGGATAGAGACATAACTTATCTGGTACCTGAAACCGATTACTACTGGAAGGTTGTGGCAACTGACCCTTACGGTCAATCAACTGAGAGTGAGACCTATCACTTCGAGCGCGGCGCCAATGGTATTCCGGATTATCCCAGGGCGTCAACTTCCCTTGACAGCTTCGGGGCGGTTATAGATATACCTGAAGACGGTACATTCAAGTTGACCTGGACATCAACAGACCCCAACGGTGACGCTCTCACCCACCGCGTTTACTTTGCCTCTGAGGATGAGGTGGATATTACCGATAAGGTGTTTGTGTATGAACTGGGAGATCCGATAAATCCGGTAATAGATACGTTTGGGAGATCTGAGTTGGCGGTTGCGGAGTACACGGTACAGGTATCACCCGGCGTCCAGTATTACTGGAGGCCTATATCGACCGATTTTTGGGGAGCTACTCCATCCTTCGCAGCCCCTGAAGATAACATAGCTGCCTGGAGTTTTACCGTGGCCGAAGAGGATTAGCCCTTGAAATAATTCCGCTCGTAACCGGGCAGACATTAACAAGGAGCGACCCCTGGGGTCGCTCCTTGTTTTAAAGTTTCTGTTTTCGTAGCTTAGAAGTAAAACCTGAATCCGACCCCGCCTCCGAAGTCGAATTCCCTGTCCGGATAGAAATCCAGGAGAGGGTCAATTTCAGCAAAGAAACTTATCGGCTGGTAGATGTACTCCAGTCCTATGGGAAGTCGACCGGATATGATCATTTTCACGTCGGGTCGTTCATCAGAAGGAAGGGGGAGTTTCAGTAACCCACCGAGTCCTGCATAACCCGCCAGATGCCCGGTTGGGACATCCTCAATGGGAAAGTGGTACAGATAACCTGTTTGAAGAGCGAGACGCTGGGATTGAAAATCCCAACCGACTATGGCATCGATAGCGCTTCTGTTTGAGAACCAGAACTTACCTGAAAGACCTAGCGGGAGTCCCAAGGCGATACCCACCCCGATGTTGCCGTGATCCGACTGCACGGCTAACGCTGTTCCGGTAAAGACCATTGAACACAGCAAGATAAATAAAAGAGCACGTTTCATTGTACCTCCGTCTTTAATATATTAGAGGATAACCCAACATGAGGATTTGTCAATGGTTTTGTGTGTACTCTGTTTTGCCGTTAGCCTTGACAATCTGCAAATGAGGAGTATGCTTTATTTATGAAAAGACAAGGTATGGGGCTTGCGGGTAAGCTCATAATAATCTTCAGCGCACTCTACGGCCTGCTTCTGGCCGGAGTTCTGGCGATCTCGATTCATTTCTTTATCGAAGCCAAGGAACACGACGCCCATAACAGGGTGCTCGATTTGATAAACTCTATAGACCTTGCTCACCGGCGAATGGATGCCGAGGAGTTTGAAGTCTACGTATCCGAGGTATTCTCGCGGCGTTTCACCGCCGAGGGCTACGATCTCGATCTGATAGAAATCACGATAGTCTCAAGGCGGATGAGGATAAGCGAGGAACGCGACAAACCTGAAGATGGCCGTACACGCCGCTACCACACCGAAGTGCAGAACCCGCAGACGGGAGACGTTTCCTATACCATCGACCTGGTCTATGCCCTGGCCAATCTTGAGCGGGGGATATGGAATCTTATACTGCGTATCGGTATTGTGGGTATGGCGGCTTTTGCAGCAGGCATAGTCCTTATCCTGTTTTTCGTCCGCAGGAGCACGAAGCCGCTGCGAACCTTGGCCTCGGCCATGCAGAAGGTTGGCCAGGGTAATCTCGCCGCCCGCGTTACCATTACCTCGAAAGACGAGGTGGGTGTTCTTGGCGAGGCTTTTAACTGGATGATGCGAGGTCTGGAAGAAGGTGAGTTCGTAAAAACCATCTTCAAGCGTTACGTGACCAGGCAGGTTGCGGAGACGATACTTGCCGAAAAGGACCTTGTACACCTTCAGGGCGAGAAGCGAGAGGTCTCGATTCTCTTTGGCGACATACGCGGCTTCACCAAACTCTCCCAGCAGATGTCGCCCGAGGAGATTATAACACTGCTCAACCATTACTTTGCGCCCATAATTGACGTAATAATTGAAAGCGAGGGCGTGCTCGATAAGTTCATAGGCGACGGTTTCCTGGCGTTTTGGAATGCGCCTTTGCCCCAGCACGATTACGCTTTGCGTGCATGCCAGGCAGCACTTGGCATAAAAAGCGCAATCGCGAAACTCAATATCGAGCGTGAGAACCTTGGGCAGGTGCAGGTACAGATGGGGGTAGGAATACATACAGGTTTTGCCATCGCTGGCAACATAGGTTCTTCCCGCAGGATGGAGTACACGATAATAGGGGAGAGCGTTAACTTCGCCGAACGGCTGCAGGAAGTGGCCTCGCGGGGCGAGATACTGGTTTCCGCCCGCACGCGCGAGCTGGTGGGCCAGCGGCTGCCCTTTGCCCCGCGGCGGATCAAAGTTGAAGATTACGGTGATGCCGAGATAGAAGTATTTGAACTATTGCAACCCAAGGAGGATACGATATGAAGAAGCTGTGGGTACTTCTTCCTTTATGTGTATTTCTGGGGGCTGGTCTTTGCAGCAAGAAAGGGGAGGAAGAAAGGATAGTTGTCATAATACAGGACGAGACTTCGCCGAAGCCTGACTCCACGGCGTCGGATTCTGCAAGCTCAGACACGACCCGGATTCAGGATACTACACACGTGGTGGATACTATTGTTGATACGGTGGTTCTGGTGGATACCGTGGCCGCCGCGCCTGACACCCTTATGCAAAGCAAGGCCGGTGTTCGTACCATGAGCCTTACCGGCGCGGTTGCCTTGCTGGAGCACGATCTTTCACGGGGTGACGCAAAGCGGATGCTTCGTCACATTGACGCCCTGGGCGATGCGGTTTCAGCAGAACTTGAGAAGTTAGAGTCAATCGGTGAAGACAAACCCGGCGGCGAGCGAAGGCGGGCGCTGAATATGTTCCTGATGAAATTGTGGGGAGTGAAACGCGCCGTGAAGGACTTTGAAAAAGAAGGCATTCCCGAAGAGGACAAGGAGAATATCCAATCCCTCATAGATGCACTGGATACCCTGGCGCGTCGTATTGAGGGGAAGACTACCTAGCAGACTGTCCGAAAGCAACCAGTGCCTGCCCCTTGGGATGTCTACTTTACTGCACAGCGTACCCCTTGAGATGCCAAGTTTATTGCATCTCATAGGGTATCCCATAGGGTACAGAGGCACAGAGTCAACACCAAAGTACACAGAGATAAGATACGTATTGTCATGCCTTACCGAGGTCAACTTCTTTGTCACCGAAGGGAGCCCTACCGTAGGAAGACGACTGTAAGGAGTTCAAATCTGTGGTTTGCTAGGACAAGCTCCCAGTAGATTTACGCCGCACGTCACGCTTTACGTCCTTACCTTGCGTCTACTGCCGAACGCTGACGGATGTCCCACCCTGTGCGCGTAGTTCAAGGAAGGTTGAATCACAACCCGATCCGTCTATCCCTCCCTTTCGCCTTAATCTTATGACACGGCTGCTCTTTGTGGCGGCAGTCGTCTAACCGAATACGTCAGCTATGCCCGGGGAGTTATTTCTCCCTGGGCGCCTTGGCTTCCAACTCGGCAATTATGGCTTTTACGTCCCACACCTTGAGTGTGTGGTCATCGCCTCCGGTATAGAGCTTGCCGGCGTCGTTCGATAGAACGCAGGCGCGTATGGCTCCGTCGTGCGCCTGGAATCTCCCCAGCTCAACGATGCCCAGTCTGAAAATTCCACCGGCTTCGAGTCCCTTTTCCTTGGTGGTTTCAACGGCCTCGGTACGCTTGAGGAAAACAACCTGTCCAGCCTGGTCAACGGAGACGATGAAGCTATCCGGAACGAAGGCAAGATCGAGTATGTTATCCAGATCGTTTTGATACCAGCCAGTGGCGCTGATTTCTTCGGCTATCCATTTCCATGCCTTGACCAGTTTATTGGTTCCACCGATGGCGAAGGAGACTCCGTCCTCGGAAAAGGCTATTGCCGTAAGATAGCCGTAAGTCTGTTTAGACTGGAAGGAAATGGTTTCTTCGACATCCGCTATGTAAAAAAGGCTGTCACGTCCTACGGTATAAAGCTCTGAGGTTCCCGGTCTGAACCCCAAATCGGTCACCACGCCGGTATGCCCGGCGAATTTACCAAAACGCTCACGTTCAGCAACGTCCCATATCTCAATACCGCCGCCTCCGAAGCCGGCAGCCATGAAACGTCCGTCTGAGGAGAAGTCAACGCAGGTGACCGGGCCGTTAAACAGCACAATCGAATCAATCAGTTCGCCTGTTTGCACGTCGTTGACGGTCAGCACTTCGTCGGCGCACGCTATTGCAAGAAGACCACCGTCAGGGGAAAAAGCCACGTCGTTGATTATGTGACGGTGCCGACGAATTTCCTTGATGGATTCACGTTCGGCAGGGTTCCATATCATAACCAGGCTGTCGGCAAACCCTATGGCAAGGTTGGCGCTGGAAGGATCGGCCGCTATGGTCATTACCCGTCCGGGAAAGGTGTCGACCGATAGAGGAGCACCTTCATAGATTACGTGCGGCTGCTTTTTGCCGCAGCCTCAAAGAAGACCTGCGAGGAGCAGGGTGCATGTGAGGCAGACAAGTAGCCTCTTCATATGAACCTCCAACTTGAATTAACGTTTAGCGTTTGACTTTTAGCAATAATACCACTGAAAAGCCGGAAAACAAGATGTCCGGGAGCCATGCCGAAAGCCACGGCGGGAAGGCGCCTGCGTAGCCGAAAGCGCGCGACGCCTGTATGGCTCCCCAGTACAGGAAACTCAGCAAAAGCCCCAGGCCGATACCCAGGGTCAGGTTGCCCTTTTGGAGCAGGGTCGCCGTGGAAAGTGAAATGACCGTTACGATGATGATTATCAGCGGCGAGGAGAAACGAAAGTGATACTCCACAAGCTCCACCGCAACGTTGGACCCCGCGGCCCTCATGCGTTGTATGTAATTTCGTATCTGGCCTGCCGTCATTTCGTCGGTTCCCTTGCTGCGAACCCCGAGTTCTTCAGGGGTTTCTGAGGCCTCGGGCAGCATCCTGCTGGTATAACTATTGTAAACAGGTTCTGCTCCACTGAAGTTATGAATCTCGACCTTCTCCCCTTTCCAGCCCTCTTCTGAATATCTCGCACTTTCTATACGAACGGTGCGCTGGATTCTTCGCTGCTGGTCGAGTTCCCAAATTACCCAGTCCAGGGCAAGGCTGTCCTGGAGGCGGAGCTGGCGGATGTAGTATACGTTGCCGCCTTCTGCGAGATAGAAAATCCGGTTCTTCACGTTCTTGCGTTTTGATTTGCGGTTTTCGACGGCCTCGGATTTGTATTCCACGAACCGGGTTTTGAGACGAGGCGCTATGAATTCGCTTGCGGCAAACGCCAGTACAGCCATGACGGTTGATACCACTACAAAAACAGCGAATATTCGATAAAGATCCACCCCGCAGGCAAGGATGGGAATCAACTCGTTGGAGCGAATCAGGCGGCCGATTACCAGGAATACCCCAAGTGCAAATCCCACAGGCAGCAGGAGTTCAACCGTCGCGGGAAGATCGTACACGTAGTACATGATCATTTCTATAACGGTGGCTTTGTAGCGCAAGAAGTAACCCATTCGTTCAATGAGATTTATCAGGTCATATATGACTACCACAGTTGCCAGCCCTAACAGGGAAAACAGTATGAATTCTATTGCAAGGAATTTGTCGAGACGCTTCATCGCCGCAGCCTCCACAGGAAAAGGGAGCTTTCAAAAAACACCTCTCCGAAGATTTCAATAGTGAAGGGAAGGAAAATGAAGTTAGGCAGCCACATGGCCAGCCAGGCTACCACCTTGCCGCTTTTGGCAAGATTCTCCCCGCCGATGAGAAGAATGTAGTAAAACGCGAAGAAAACAAGGCTGAGGACAATCGCAAGCCCGATTCCTCCACGGCGCATCTTGCCTCCCAGGGCAGAACCAAAGCACAGGAATATCAAACCGGCTACCGCGAATGCAATAGATTTGTGTATTTCCGCATTCATACGGTTTATTCTGCGCTCCAGGCTTTCTATGCGGCGATCCAACTCCTTGCGTCTAACCTCGTTCTTTTCTGCTTGCGCGAGTTCGGCTTTGTGTTCTTGCAGGGTCTCCTTAAGTTCTGCGATACCTTTCATCAACATGGGCAGGGTTTTTTCTCGTTCCGAGCGGTTGCTGCGCTCCTTTCTTACCAGTTCGGTATTGATCTCAAGGTTTATCACCTGGGTATCCGATTGGATGCGGCGGTAATTATCTCCAACCTGTTCGTGTATCTCGCTGCCGTACAGGGTCATAACCATATAGCGTTCATCCGCAGTGACTTCCAGTTGTCCCCGGGGAGCGGTAATCATGGTAGGTACGGTTTGTTTCTTTACGTAAACCATAACGTCGTATATCTTGGAATGGCGCTCATCCTTTCGTCCGATATAGATGGTATACCCCGGGAAGTCCTCGTTGAACAAACCTTCCTCCAGACGCGCCGTGGGTTTTTTGCTGGAAACGTCGGCGAGCATGTTCCTTACCCGATGATTGGCCTCGGGCAGCACGTAAAGGTTGAAATATATCATTAGTCCGGCAAGCATCGCGGTAAAAGCAAGCATGGGTACGAATACCGAGAATAGACGCACTCCGGCTGATCTCAAGGCCAGAATCTCATTATCCTGAGCCAGTCGCCCAAATACCATCATCGCCCCGGCCAGGGACGCGAGCGGAACCGACATGGCCATGACGAAAGGCAGGGTGTAGGCCAGTATCTCGAGGACGTGCGGGATTTCTAAGCCCTTGCGAATTATGAGATCCACCAGAAGAAAGAGTCGGTCCATGAGGAATACTCC
>JAUVJT010000009.1 GCA_030592225.1 Candidatus Stahliibacteriota bacterium
AGCTCCGCAAAAGCCATCTTGAGACCCCTGGCCAACTCCCGACACCGGGACCATTGATCGAGGTACTCGCCTGACTCCTTCCTTTGGCATTCATCCAGTTCGCCCTTAAGGTAGGCTAACCATTTCTTTTTTTCTATGCATTTCATTTCTTACCATCCGTTTTTTTTTAAGGTTACTCCCTTAAAGCCCCAGGTCAAGTGTTCAGGTTTTATTAAATACTCCTCAAACACCGCGACCCAATCCTAAGCAGTACATTCCGTCAAACCAAATCAGGCCGGGTAATTCCTGAGCTTGCGCAATCCAGCTGATTACCTGTTTACGGGAAGGCAGCTTGCTAACCAATCTCTTCTCAGCATCAACACTAGAAAGTTTTCTTGCCAGGTCATCATAATCATAGCCCATGATTCCCTGAACGGTAGCGATACCGGCAGCCTGCAGCAAATCCACATATTCAGGCTTCATGCCTTTGAGCCGGAAAAAATCACAGTAAATAACCCATTTCAGGATTTTTGATGGGTTCAACCCCAGCTTTTCAGCAAGTTCTATGCGTTTTTCAGGAAGCGCGCCTTTTCTTAACAGCATTGAAGTAGTCTTTATCCCAAGTTTGCACAGCTTATCACTAGTGTTCCGTCCCATTCCGTTTACTGCATTGAGATTTGGCATAGCATCTCCCTTGAATTTAACATCCATCTATATATTAGACAGGATTCGGGAGAAAATCATTCGGTTTTTGTGCCCCTTTTCTCGTTAAACGAAAAAAGGTCGCAGATGAGAAATTAAGGTCCGCAGGGGGATATTTGGATCTTCGGTTTCGGCCCGATTATGGCTTCGAGTCGTTGCCGGTACGGCGGCTTGCGCAGGGAATCTAAGTAGGGAATCCTCCAGCAGTTGCCCACGAAACAGGGTATGCAACCCTCCTCTTTCTTAGTTTCCTCCATGCCTTGGGCAAGTGTATCAAGCGCCTCGTCATACCTTTCCAAACGAGTCAGCGCACCTGCCCGGCTGAGGTAGTAGGAGTAGGAAGGGAAGGGTTCGATGCACGGCGGGATACCAATAGTATCGAAGACCGCCAGCGCTTCCTGGTAGCGCTCCAGTAACGAAAGTGCAGCGCCTCGGTTCAACTCCCAGAAATCTTTATTGTCGGGAAAACGCTCCGCGAGTTTCTCGTAGTAGGTTGCGGCTTCTTCGTACTCATCCAGCGCCATAAATACGTTGCCCCTGGTCGCATAGGCTTCCTGATTGTCCGGTGCCAGCCGTATCGCCTCGTCGCATTCTGCTACGGCTTCCCGGTATTTTTTAAAACAAAACAGAACATTACCTCGACGCACGTGCACTTCCGCGTTGTCAGGTTCGAGCTCTATCACACGGTCGAAATCGGCCATCGCCTCTTCCCTGCGCCCCAGGAACGAACACGCCGTGCCCCGCTTGAGGAAATCTTGTGAAGTTTCAGGGTCTATCCGGGCCACCTCCTGCAGAAGTTCCTGCGCTTCTTCTTGCCTGCCTTCCCGGTACAAGGCGGTCACTTTCTTAACTAGCTCTTTTGGCATCCATCCTCCAGATCGGCTTATGGTTCATAAAAACAACCCTTACCTATACTAACCAGTCCAGATTCCTACTTATCAGTAACTCAAGCTTTTCAGAGTGGTGGGTGTTTTTCATGGGAACGGTTCGGGTTGCAAGATGATACTTCTTTGCCAATTTCCGAATCTCCTTCTCGTTATCATAAGTCATCAAGAAACTCCCGCTCATTTGAGATACGATTCTGAAAAGTAAATCATGGTCAACATCAAAGTATTTATATAGACGACGCCCTGCCTTTGTGTAGGGAGGGTCAACAAAAAAGACAAGATTCTTTCGCTTTGCATTCTTTTTCAAGAAAGGAAACGCATCGCCCTGTATAAATCTTATCCTGCGACGAACCGCATCAATCGCAAGTATGCGTGTTTTTAACGTCTTAGGATACCATCGGGAGGCCAATCCTTTACCGTTTTCTCCGTTCTTTATGAGTCCTACGCCTGGAGCCAGGATACCACCACGGGTTACTCGGTTCTTTATGATAGTAGCAAACGCCCTTGCGTTAGTGCTCGCAGGAGGTTTTGATAATATAGAGCTTACATTCTCCGCAGTAAGATTGAAGCGTTCGATTTCGCCCGCAAGCCATTCTGCTTCCCCTCCTAGAATCGTTTTCCAGACGGACGCTACATCCTCATCCAATTCTATCATTGTGGCCTTGCCAACCATGTTTTCCATTACGGCCGTTAACGTTACTATTCCCCCTCCAGCGAAAGGCTCTACAAGCTCCTTATCCATACCGCCATATATGGAAAGCCATTCCCGGACACGAGGAATCAACCACGTCTTCCCTCCAGCGTACCTGAACGGACTTCGCTGAGGCACACTGGCAACATTTACTATCTTAAGCTGCCTTGGCGTTGATCCGAACAAATCTGGCATTCTAGTGCCGGTCATTGTAGGGGCACATCAGCTATGGTTGGAGTATCGGGAGGATTATCTAGTTTGTCTGCAAGCTTATTTTGAAGAACCGAAATGAAATCAGACATCTCTCCAGGCTCTGGAGTTGTTATGACATTGAGAGCGGGCCAATATTCCGTATAGACTATTTCTACTTGTTTTAATTCATAACGAGAGTTTGCCAACTGAAGGTCATAAAGGAACCAAGCTATTTCCGCTTCATCTTTTTTAACTTGTGGCAAGTTGGGTAAAGTCTCAAAAAAGGATTTCTGCAAGGCTACTGCTTGTTTTCTACCCCATGCCTTCAGAATACCCCCTTTGTAAAGCATCTGAGGAACTAACCGTTTTCGGGATGAAGACAAATAGTCTGGTTTGGGGTAAAACGACGATGAAACTTTATTCTTCCAATCTACGTTCTTCCAAGCGGAGGGGTTTTTCATAAAAGTTTCAAAATATCTGCGTATATTCCCTGAAATGTACACTCCTTGAACCTCAAGAGATCCAAAATCTGTGATTTTTCCCCTATCGTCGTAAGCTACGAGAACAATATCAATGTTTCCGGCTGATTGTCCATTTTTGTCTTCCAACTTTACTTCCGTTAAAGAAGTCCAATTTACATTGTCGCCAAAAAAGAAAGACGCTGCGTCTTCTGCAATTATCCAGTGTTCTCGAAAACGAACCGGACAGGTTATGACAGTATGATTGTTGTGATATATACTGCAAACCCCAAGCGGGTCATTTGCCTTGTCCTTAGTGCAGCTTGGAACTCTGTTGTTAAATGGACACAGTTTCAGTTTGCGGTATCTTCGGGCATCTTTCGACAAATTATCCACTGGGAATCCAAACACTTCCGCCAAAGGGTTCTTAATATCTCCCATAAAACAATTGTATTAGGTATAGGGGGTAAGTCAAGGTTTATTTCGTTCCCAGCTCGCTCACGAGACCCAGTGGAATATAGAACTGCACGTAGGTGTGGGCGTGGAACCGGCGGAAGAGTTCTTGGGGGAAATCGTACATCTTAAGCCCTTCCTTGACCACGAACGTGAACCCTGACGGAAAGCGGAACTCGAAGTTAAACATCAGGCGTGACCGGTCGTGCCTGCCGCTCCACGGTTCGGCGATGAGTGAATCGTTGATAAACCTGTCCCGCCACGAGTACTGGTAGCCGGCGTGAAGCACAAAGAACGAGCAAGGCTGCCAGCTTGCCTGAAAGGTGGTCACGTCGTAATCGCGCTGATAGGTTAATGAGTCCATGTTGCGGTAAAGAGACCACAGCCGATGTTCGGCATACAGTTCCAACCGCTCGGTGGGCGAGAATGACACGCAGGGAGCAATCCAGCCGTCCCTGAGGGTATCGACGAATAAGGAATCCTGCTCCGGCCACTCGGTTAGACTGCCATTCTTGCGCCATGAGAATCGGCTACCGAGCCATAGACCTTTCAATGGCTTGACTTCCACCCTGCCCCACGCGGATTGGTGATCGCTATATCGCTCCCATACCTCCCAGGTCGAGTCGGGCCAGTCAAGATACTGTCGGGAACGGCTCCCCAGCTCGCCGTGCAATCTTGCCTTGATCCAGGGAAGTTCACCACGAGCGTCGGCCTCGAACCGGATTGGTATCCTGGAGTAGGGGTCGCGGCTCGGACCCGGATTGACGTGGCGCAGGATGTTGTTATGGTCGAAATTCTCCAGGATGGCGTGGAATTCCAGCCAGTTCCTTCTGTCCTTTGCCCGCCAGGAGACACCCGCACCCATCTCATCGTTCTTTTTGAAATACAACGGGGCTATCATCAAATGAAACCTGAATCCGGGCGCAAATCTTATCATGGGTTCAACCCGATGCCGGTGCTCGGCTGTCTCAAAATCGTAATGGGCGTCAATACGATACCGCAGGCTGAGAATTTTTGCAAAGTCCACCTCCATCTTCGCCCGGTGGAGTTGATACCAGTGCTTCATATCGTGCGACCCCTGGGCGGTCATGAACGCGGAGGCCGAGGTGTCGTAGGCGTCCTCCCAGTGCCGTGAAAACTGGGCCCATACCATATCCGCCCCGTAGAAGATGGCGTATTCGTCAGGCGGCTGATACGCTAAAAGCCCCAGAAGAATAAATATCATGCGTGAACTTTAACCGCAAGGCTGACGATTGTCAATACCGAGCATAAGACAAGGGGCTCAGGTTTCGCCTAAAAGCTTTTTAACCTCAGCCACAAAGTCGGTTATGATCTTCTTGAAGGCCTTCGCATTATCGGGAAGCAGCGATGATAATTCGGCTGTCGGCAGAAGATGCCAGCTTTCCCAACCTCTACGTTCGAAATCAACAGCCAACTCCTTGATCGCCCGAACCCTATAGTCTTCTGATAGATTGGGATTTAACTCTTCAAGTTTCTCGTAATTCCAACCAATATTGATACTGAACTTCCCATATGTATAAACAGAGAAGAGGCTGAATCGTTTTCCATTAACAATAAGACGCGCCGTGAAAGATCCACTTTCTTTCCCGCTTCCCCACTCTACTTGTCTTCCAGAGACCTTGACGCCGAAAGACATTAAATCTCTGGTAATCTTGACAACATCTGGGACATCCTCGCCCAACGCTGCAAAAAACCGTTCCTCATTCCACTTGGAATAGACACGCGTGCTTTTACGCTCCCTGACCCTCTCCGACTGACCCAGCAGCTTGGGGGCGAGAATCTTCTTCCCGCCGCTTGCAAACAGGCGTATCTCAAGGCCGTAAACGTCAAAAACCGAGGTCTCGTTCATAAACTCGATAACCTTGAGCAACTGGGAAGGAATCTCGTCGGACGCAACAATCAGCCTCATCCTGTTGTTGGCAAGGTTGGCCGACATCTTCTGAAGAAACTCCTCATCGAGCGAGATGCCGAGCCTTTTCTCGAACTCTGTCTGGAAATCAACGTTTAAGTTTTCCCTGAACTCCTGTCCTTCCTCAATGATTCTATCCGCGGTCCATTCCGATTGAAGGCAAGCAAGATATTCTATGCCCTGGGCAAGTACGCTTCGCCTGATTTCCCGGTTGTCCACAAGCTTGGCCTCGATAACCGTCGGAACCCCATTGTGGTCGATAAGGAGGATATCCATCGAACCCACCGTAACCCCTGCCTGATTCTTGATTACCAAGAACCTGGGGGGATCGTCGGAATCCATGTCCTCACTGGGTATAACCTCGGGATGGTCAACGAGGAATTGTTCAAGCGTGGCCTCGCCAAATCCATTAATCTCCTTGTCGCGATATTTCCGCTCAGGAATCATCTCAACCCCTTCATTCTTTGAATCGAACAAATAGAACAATCTCACATTCGCCTCCCGGCTTATTCAACCAACTATACTTCCTCTCTTTATTATGTCAAGAAGATGGCGTACTTGTCAGGCTGACGATTGTCAAGGGAGTAGAATCGGGCCTGGTTTGACGACCGCACCCCGGCCTCTATTCTTTAGAAGAAGGGACGAATGACAGGGGAGCGTAAAAACCCACGTAGGTATGCTCGTGCGGACTGAGCAGAAATAAATCCCTGGGAAAGTAATCGGCCTCCAGCCCCTCCTTGATTACGAACATGAACCCTGATTTGAACCGGAACTCGCCGGTAAATACCAGTCTCGAATGTTCACCCCTGCCCGGATGCCGGCCAAACCAGGGGTCGGCAATCGGCTCCTCGTCGTTGTACCGATACCGCCAGGAACGCTGGTAGCCCGCTCCAAACACAAACCAGGGGACCGGGTTCCAGTTAACCGTAGTGGAGAGTACAAAGAAGTCGCGGCGATAACGCACCGAGTCCATATCGCGGTTCATTCGCCACAACCGGCATTCGGCCAACAACTCCAGGCGCTCGGTCGGCGCGCAGGAAACAAAGGGCGTTATCCAGCGGTCATGAATGGTGTCGGCGGTAACAATGCCTCGTTCATTCCACCTGGTTTCGGCTCGGCTTCTGCTTGCCGAAAACCGGACGCCTGTCCATACACCGCTCAGAGGATTAATCTCCACTCGTCCCCAGGCCGAGCTGGTATCCTTATCCTGCTCCCACTCGTACCAGCTCGAATCCGGCCAGTCAAGAAACCGGCTAGACAGGGTTCCCAACTCAGCGTGAAGACGCAGCCTGACCCGGTCAATATCACACCGGGCGTCGACCTCAAACCTCAACGGGATACGGGAGTAAAGGTACTTTTCCGGCCCCTCCGACACGAAAGTCTTGCTCAGATTGTTGTCAAAATTCTGGACTATTGCGTAAAAGGAGAGCCAATCGAAGTTCTCGTTGCGCCAGGAGAGACCCAGCCCGGTTTGGTTCTCACGCTTGAAGTAGTAAGGAACGAGCACCCAGTGCAGATAGAAATTGGAGGCGACACGCATGGTAGGCTCAAGGCGGTGCTCGTGCATTGACGCCTCGTAATCGTACAACGCCTTGAATCGATAGCGGAAACTGAACCTGCCTGCCATGGGGATTTCAAACTTTGCCTGGTAGCGCTGGTACCAGCGTTCCATGTCGTGAGACCCCTGACTGGTGCGGGCTGCATTAAGGGAAGTCTCATACGTCCGCTCCCAGTATCGAGAGAACTGAGCCCAGCTCATGTCCATCCCGTATAGAAACGAGGCATCTTCGGGTTGAACGAAGGAGAGGAGAAAGAGAAGGATTGCACCCATAACGTGAATCTAACCGTATGTATCGGATTGTCAAGCTACTTATCCCGAAAGAATATGTAGTGCGAGAGTTTAGGGGTTTCTTGAGAGGGAGGAGCGTTTTCTTTAGACTCTGCTTGATGCGGAAAGACGCAGAGGTGCACGTGTTTTTGTGAAATGCTACTTGATGCGGCTGACCGCCATTATCTGGGTGCCGGGGAAGTAGTGGAACAGGATGTCGCGGTAGTTGGCTCCGGAGCGAGCCAGGGCGATTGCGCCGAATTGGCACATCCCCACCGCGTGCCCGTACCCGTGACCGTGGATTAAGAGCAGGCTATCGGTAACCTCGGCGGTGAACCGGCGTGTCTTTGGCCGGTGATCGAACGAGTTGACCAGGGCATTGTAGAGGTAGAAGATCGAGTCTGGGGAGTAGAGGATAAAACCCTTGACCGGAGCGCCGGTGGTGTCGCGGATGAGTTTGATGGAGTCAGGTAAGGCGCGGAGTTTCAGGGCGAAGAACAGCGAGTCCAGACGAAAGGTATCTTCCCACGCATACAGGGGCGAGATATTGCACAGGGTATCGCGCATCCTGCGGTGATAGGGCTGGTCTTTGGCTCCCTCCCACACATCGGAGGGCAGCAGAATCATGCCCCCGCAGGTGGAGTGGTAGTACACCTGGGCCACATCGCCTTTGTATCCCAGAATAAGCCCCTCGGTGCCCTTGACCGCTTTGAGCGCGTCTGAGTTGACCGGGAGTCCGCGGTACACCTGAGACAGCTGGCTGTCGAGCAGTTCGTAGCCCGCGTCGTGCTCGCCCATATTCATGTACGCGTAGGTTCGGGCAAGGATGGCCTGCGCGAGAAGCGCTTCCGTACCGCCTGAGGGCAGCTCGGAGGAAACCACCGAGGCAAGATAGTTCTCCTCGTCAATGTAGTTGAGTACGAATAGCTCCCCGCCTGATGAAAAAAAGGTGAACCCGCCCGCGTAGGAACGCTTTACGTCGCCCGCCCAGAGCGTGTATTTAGCCGCGCCCATCGCCTGAAAGTAGCTTTCCGCCTTCCCGTTGATCAGGAGCGCGTCGCCTGCCGCCTTGATATTGTAGGTGCCCTGGCTTGAAGATATGGTAACCTCCTGCGGCTTGGAAGCCGAGAACACGCGAATGGTGAAGGTTTTGCTGACCGATATTAAGAACAGGTAAAGCAGCAGTTTGATCATTCGAACCTCTCCAGGAGTTTGGGCGGGAATTCTCCGCGGTTAAAGAGTTCTATCAGGCGAGTGAGTTCTGCCCGGGATCCTTGCGCCTCTTCCGCACTTATCCAGTTATTGCGCACGGCCTCGGCAAACTCGTCCTCGTCTAAGATAGTGACCGAGGAGCGGTCGGCAGGTATCCACAGGTCGAGGAACAAATCCTTTGTCCAGTAGCCGTCTTCGGTGAGCTTCGACGGGGTATTGATGTCCGCGTAGTACCCGGTAAAGGCACCAGTGGGTGCGAATATCTTTGCGACATCATGCCAGAGTTTTCGATACTCGGCAAACACCGCACGGTATCCGTTGTCAATCACGGTCTGACCTGCAATGACCAGCGGCTTTGACGCCCCCCACAACGTATGGGAGGTAACGATTACCTCGTCGTCTTGATAGAGGAGATCGGCCTCGATGTCCAGCTTGCGGTCCGGCGGCCTGAAGTAGTGGATTATTGTCTTAGCCGTACTTTTCATCTCGCGCATATCGCTCCCATAGTCCAAGTTTACCTGACTTCTAAGTTTAGCGGAAATTACCACTGATGCAAGCTTGGTGGTTGTTATTTAAGGCAACTAAAACCGAGTTCGTCACGTCTCAATGGTGTTCGTCACAGGGGTGAGGAGAATTGAATATGAGTCGAAGGGAATAACGAACGTTTACAATTTTGTATAATTCGGGGCTTGACAAACCCTGCCGGCGCGCTATACTTACGCGAATAAGCTCATGGAGGTGCAATGTGAATCATTCTTTCAATACAGATACAGTATCAATCTTCCATGGGGCAATTGGATGTGCGAACCTTCTGGAGGAACTATGAACACGATTACTTTTGAAAAAGAGCTCGCCTTTTTCATTGAAAATCAAGAGGCCCTTGTCGAAAAATACTTGGGCAAGATACTTGTTATTAAAGGGCGAGAGATCATAGGTGTATATCCTACGACACTCGGAGCATATGTAGAGACTCAGAAAGAGCATCCATTAGGTACATTCATGCTTCAGCCATGTCAACCCGGCCCTGAAGCGTACACAGTGAATATTGCTTCAACCAAGATTGGTCGGTATTAACCATGTAGGATAGCAACTCGCAAACCTCAGTTTCACGCATTCACAACGACATATCAAGGATTAAGCAATAGAATCCTCACAGCGGTAAAATTGTGTGAGGCTTTTGACCCTAATAACCCTCCTTCTCCCTATCCCACCTTACACGAAACAAAAGCCTTATGGGATACAGGTGCAACTAAGAGTGTGGTTACACAAGCTACCGCTCAGGCATTAGGCCTTATTCCTACTGGAACAGCGACGGTACAACATGCCGGTGGAAGTAATCAAAGCAATACATATGTGGTGAATTTCATTTTACCAAATAAAGTACTCGTTGGGGGGGTTTTAGTAACAGAGTGTCCGAGCATCTCTGGGAATGTTGGTGCTATTATTGGCATGGATATTATTACGCAGGGTGATTTCTCAATTACTAATGTCAACAGGTGTACTTGTGTAAGTTATCGATACCCTTCAATTAAAACAATTGATTATGTAAAGGAGGGTCGTAGACTAGCTTTCGCAGGTGTTGGTCGAAATGACCCATGCCCATGTGGCTCAGGTAAGAAGTTTAAAAAATGTCACGGTAGCCCACAAGCTCAATGGCCAAAATAAGGTTCCGATTATTATCGATTAGCCAGTTTAAGCCCCGGCTTTGCCGGGGCTTTTCTTTTACAACCCCATTTTACCGCACCCGGTCATCTATCAAAGGAGAATTTCTCAAAACCTCCAGCCGAAGTAGGCGGGGAAGGTTAAGACGAAGTTGCTTCCGTTCAAGCCTGAACCTACTCCCCAGGCAACCTCCAGCTTTCCCACCAGCTTTCCCGTGCCCGCGGCGATGCCGAATCCCACACCGGGCAGAAGCCCGTCCTTGCGGTCTCCGGTAAGGTCAGCCAGATAGAGGGGCGGCAGACCCGGTTCGTGGATAGCGCCGATGTCTGCAAACACGTTGGCGCCCCACCACATCTTGAACTCACCCAGCAAGGGAAGGTCGGCAAACTCCAGGTCTATGAACCGGTTGCGCCACTCCAGGGAAAGAACGGTGAGACACTGCCCCACCTGAGTGGTATCGGCCCAGCCGCGCACCTTGCGCGCCTCGCCCACATAGATGGTGCGGTAGGTGGGGATGGAATCAATCTGCTGATAGGTGTACAAGTTGACGGCCAGCCAGTTGTGCTCATTCAAAGGCAGGTATCCGGCTACCGAGAGCGAACATGCCCGCTGAGTAAGGAAGTCATCGGTAAGTCCGGGATTGTAGAGGAACTTGCCTTCCATGAATAACCCCTTGCGGGTGTCGTAATCGTTGTCTCGCAGATCCAGCCTCACCGTGGGCTGAATGAACAGGGAACGATCGGTGGTATCCGCCGCAAAGGTATATTGATGGGTGTCGGATTCCAGCCCGAAAGCCCTGCTTTGCAGCCATCCGCCCTCCAGTGAGAAGGTGAGGAAACGGCACGCCCTTACGTCCTGACGATAACTCGCCCGATGCTCGCGGAGATATATCTCGGCATCCTTGCGCCACAGATAGGAGTAGTCGTAGGCGGGCTTCTCACCGTGCCAGCGGTTGTGAGTCATGGGCACGTAGAGGCAGGAGTGGGCTTTCCAGCGCGGGGTGCTGAACCGGAACCCTACCTCGCCTCCGGCGTCTATGTGTATCCCGTGACCGAACAGGTTGGGGTAGAGGGCCCCGGCCCCGAGATAAAAGCCGGTGGAGCCGTCAATGCCCACGGTGGGATAGGGCAGGGGGAAGCGTATCTCTTCGACGTTGATGACCGCGTCGGTCTTGCCCTCGCCTGCGTCTCTGGCGACTACATCCACCCTGCTGAACGCACCGATGCTCATTATCGCGGCACGGGTTTCTTCTATGACTTCATGGCTCAGGGTGTCGCCCGGAGCAAAGGTTAGCTCGCGCCTGATAATGCTCTCCCGGGTGAGGTCGTTGCCCCTTATTACTATGCGCTGGACAATCGGGCAGGGAAAGTCGAGAGGACCTACAGCCTGAAGAAAATCCTTCGGATGAACCTCTGGGAGTAAAGGCTGCAGCGGCATCTCCTGGACAACCTCTACAGGAGCGGCAAGTATCAGGGAAAGGAAAAGGATGCTCATTTGCCTTCAATTTCTTTGAGGAGTTCCCTGGCCTCGGCCTTGTCGTCAAGGGCGAAATCGGCCGGGTTGGTGGGATTGGTGATAGAAAGACACTTGTTGAGCTGGGTGCGTGCCCCGGCATAGTTCTTCTGCTGGATGTAGGTTTTTGCCAGGTCAATGTAAAGAATCGAGTAGTTGGGGTCTATGGCAATGCCTTTCTTGAGGTATTCGACCGATTTGTTGAGGTCGCCTCCGGCCACACCGGGCACCTCGCGGTACCACACCCCCAGGCCGTCCAGGGCCGAGGTATGCCTGGAGTCAAGTGCCAGGGTTTTAAGAAACGCATCCTTTACCGGCTTGGCCAGATTGAGGGAGTTGAGTATGCCCTTGGTCTGACCAATGCGGCCCAGCGACACCCCGTACCAGAAATGGGCGTCGGCCAGATTCGAATTGGCCGCCTTGGCGCGCTCCGCATAGCTTTTGGCCTTGTTGTAGCGGTCGAGCTTGTCCTGCTTGGCGGTCTTGTCGTCCCCGAACATGCAGTAGATACGAGACATACGCCACAGAGCATCGACGTCGGAGGAATTCCCGGCCAGAACCTCCTTGCACAGGTTGTAGGCCTTCATCTTGTAGCCGGAATCCTTGTGGCGGTTCTTGTAGTAGTTGTCGGATTCGGCAAGACGGGAATCCAGGGCCAGCAGTGTAGCCACCAACAGCACACCGGCAATTACTATTCTTTTCATACAGCCTCCTTTGTTTTAGAGACAGACGGAGTGTCTGACTTCATCAAACCAAGTCTACCGCAGGAAGCGGGCAAGTCAAGGCAGATAATCTATGCACCAAAAGGTGATTGCTAGATTAGAGGGATGGGTACGGGTATCACTCAATTCAAATTGTACAGTCTAAAGTGCAAATTTGCCTGGGCTATTGAACTTGAACCGTCGACCTCCTCGTTGCGAACGAGGCGCTCTCCCAACTGAGCTACAGCCCCAGTAAGACACGGGATATTACTTGATTTTGGCGGCTATGTCAACACGAGAGTCGGAATCAGGTTGCAGGCTTGACAACAGGCAAATTTCTCTTAATCTTAACCTATCAACTTAAGGAGGTTGAGATGTTAACGAGAAAAGTCTTATGTCTGTTATTGGTTCTGGTCGGAGTATCCATTGCCGACACCATCTGGGGGCCGGTTCCCTTATCCGAGCCTGATACCGTGCTTCCCAAGGCCTACCCTGCGGCTGACGCGAACGATAACGGCGAGTATGCGGTTGCGTGGTTTGACTGCCGCGACGGGGGCTGGCCTACTGAGGTAAGGTGGTTTTCAAGATACCTTGGAAGGGTTGATAAGAACGGCAGTGCGCTTGCCCCCAATCGCAGGCTCGATCCCCCCGGATGGATTACCGAGCAAACCGGCAGGAATACCGACGTACTGCTTTTTGATGACGGCAGTTGCTGGACACTTACGTTTACGCAGAGCAACGATGCAATGTTTTGTTTCTGGGGCGCGGATGATGAACTTGATACCGAGTTGGAACTAGTTGGTGTGAGTAATGAATGGTCATGGGCGAAGACAGGCAATGGAGAAGCAGTGTTGGGTGAAGGAAGCGGTGGCGCTTTAGACTTGTGGTTCCTGAGCAAAGGCAGTCTGGATACCACGGTGGAATTGGGAGTGGTGGGTACGTCTCCCCAGATAGCTGCCGACGATAACGGCGATATACTCATAGCCTATGAGAACGAAGGCGAGGTTTACTGGCTGCGATGCGATGCCGGGGGTGAAATAATAACCGATCCGGTCCACGTTTCTCCAGGATACCTTGGCGATATCGTTTGCGGCGGTCAGGGCAGGCTGGTGGTAACGTGGAAAACCTGGCAGTATTTCGGTTACCCTCAGGCGCGAGTCTACCTTAAGGCGGGCAATCCAATAGGAGACGTGCAGGTTCTGGATACTGAAACCTGCCGGGGACGGCCTGCTGCAGCATCTTCGAACCAGAGGTTTCTGGTAACCTGGGTCAGGGGTGACGGTGACGAGCCGCACGAGGTTATGGCAAGCATCATGAACTCGAACGGTGACGTGGTGGTGCCTCCAATCGAGATAAGCGAACGTATTGGTGGGATAGAAGAGTTCTACGAATGGTGCTGGGCTTACGGTGACGATGAGGGCTATACCGTGATGTGGCTTCAGGACAACCACGTTTACGGCAAACGTCTTAATGAAGGCGGCGGACTGGTGACCGGGCCTTATACCGTTAACGACGATGAGCCTGGTTCGGTCGCAGGCTGGTCAGAGGTCGTGCTTGCCCCTGACGGAAGCGGTTTCATTGCCTGGGCCCCTTATGATAATCATGAATTCTATCATGGAGTAAGGTTAAGGCATTTTTCCCAGAACGGGACGGGTGGAGGGCTATGGCATGGGGATAGCACGGAGAATCCTTCAATTGCTCTTACCCCGGACGGCGGCGCATGGATGAGCTACGGTGTAAAGGAGACAAAAGAAACCGGGCGAATAATGCTTCAACGCTTTGACAATCAGGGTAATCCCATAGGTGAAGAGATTACCGTTTTCCCTGACCGGGAAGGGAAATGGGGGAAATTCAGTTTTAACACTGCGGTTGCAGTACATAGTAACGGCGAGGGCGTTGTAGTGTGGCCTCAAGATGATGACGTATGGGGACAGCTCATTAACTCGAATGGCGCACCTAAAGGTAATCCTTTCGTTGCAATGGCGGACGTAGATCTACGCAATGCTATGGAAGTTCAATGTTTTGATGACGGAGGTTTCGTGGTGACGGCTGAAGATTACGGGACGAGGGTAAGGACGAGGCTTTTCAATTCCTATGGCATGCCCCAAGGGGATGTCTTTTTTGCGGATAGTGGATGGGTTATTGATGGTCATTCACTAGCCACCGATGGTCGGGATCACTTCGTTGTTCTCTGGCAAGCTACCGGTAGTGAAGGCTATACTGAGGCATATTTCTCTGCCCGGGTTTTTGACCGGAATGGAGAAAGGGTAAGTCCGATCATCACCGATACAGTCCTCTCTCCCAATAAACACTGGCTGCGTGATGTATGGCACTTCTCACCTGCGGTAACGATGAACAGCACGGGCAACTGGGTGGTGGCATGGACCGAAGCGCTGGACGCCAACCTTGAGAACCCTATGGTTGTGCGCGGCCAGATGTATGACCGCGACGGCAACAAGCTGGGCGCAAGGTTCAGCATACCCGACACGTTCCCGGGCTACGAGCGGTTCCAGGGCACAAACTCCCTTGCCGCAGCCGGAGGCAAGCTTCTCTACACCTGGTACGGCAGTGCAGACCACCGCGGGGTGGAAGTCTACGGACTCCTCACCGACTGGCCCACACCCCCGGCAATCACTGAGGAATTTACCGTCTCACCCGCCAACTGGTACATCACGCAATCGGTCGGCCCGCAAATCACCTTGCAGTATTCCAACAGTCCCCAGGGTTTCCACGCCAACATCTTTGACGTCACCGGTCGCAAGGTTGACGAGTTGCACTCAGACGGTCAGTCCGGCACCATCACTTGGGGTGAGTGTTACGGGTGTTACGGGCCAGGAGTCTACTTTATTCGTGATGAGTCGGATAGTCCAAAAACACATAAGGTGGTGTTGATACAATAGCGGTTACATACACTGACAATTTAGTGGTTGGTTAATCTTTCGATTTAAATCTGCGGCCATCTGCGTCATCTGCGGATAAAAAACTCCGCCCAATTTGCAATTTGAAGTTTGATATTGCGACGAAGTCGCGCCCCGTGTCCATCTTTTGTCCATCTTTTGTCCACCTTTTGGGTAGCTTTTGACCACCTTAATTTTGCGTGAAAACGGGGTTATCGCCACTCACCTATCAGGATAAACGGGGCCCAAAAGAAGGGGTGGGCGTATTTTTTTGACCGTGAGAGTTCCATCTGCGCCGACCGTAAAGCCTCTGATTTCGGCTTGTTACGAAGCTGTTTGTAGAAGTTCACCATTAGTTTTTTGGTGGATTCGTCCTCCACCGGCCACAGGGTAGCAACTATGGAGGGCGGGCCTTCCATGGCCAGGGAGAACGCCTTGGCTACGCTCTCGAACTCAAGCCCGGGCCTTGCCCCGCCCAGAGCGCTCTCGCACGCTGACAGGGTCACAAGCTGCATGGATGTCCACGACTGGCCCGATATCTCGGCCACGCTCCAGCGCCCGTCGCTGGTATCGGTCTGGGCAAGCTGAATGTAGGACTCCCACGGGTTCTGGGCATCCAACCGGCAGTGGGTAGCCAGGTGCAGCACTTCGCTTGCGGGAGCGGCCTTAATTACCCGGGGCTCGGTGGCCTGTTCACCGGTCAGGGTGGTGGAGTTGGGATAAACCTTTTCTATCGCTGAGACCTCTTCCTCCGCTGAAGGCAGGTTGGCACCCTGGGGGTTGCCTACCAGCACCAGTGAGGTAAGCTCTGTTCCAAGAGTATCGGCCTCACGGCGCTGGATGCATTTTAGAAGCTCTGCAGATGTCATAACGTGCCAGTTGCAGCGCTCGGAAAGAAACCGAAGACTGTCCCCGCGTTCGCTGGACAGGGCACCCCAGGGGATGTAGTAGAGGTTGCCGGAAGGAATAATCGTCACCACGCTTGCCGCAGAAAGCTGTTCGCCGAAAGGTTCCATAAGGTAGGTATTAAGTTCGGCAAGCACGGCTTTTAACGGCTGGACTTCCCGTTTGTAGAACTCGCTGCCGTCGTCTGTCCAGCTCCAGCCGGTGAGCTTGTTCTGCACGTTGAGCCGGTTGGCGTGACGCACCCCGCACAGCTCCCGGCAATGGGCGATGAGACTGTCCAGATGGTCGCGGGTAACGGGCACCGAACGCACCTCGTAACCCTCGCAGCTGACTCCGAACAGGTAAAGCTCTTTCTCCCCCGAGTAGCTCATCAGAAGTATCTGGCCTTCGGGTATGTCCCGGCGGACGGTGCCGATTTGTACCGGGTCAACCTTGACTGCGAATGCGTAATCGGGATCCACCTGAATCTCGGCGGCTATCCTGAAGTACTCGGCCTTGGTCTGGGCAAGGAGTTCCGAAAGGCTTTCCATCCTGGTCTGGTTGCGCAATGAGTCCGTTTTGACCTGCTCCTGGACCAGCTGTGCTTCCAGCGTCTCCACCTGCATGGCGAGGTTCTTGCTTTCCTTGATCTTCTCCCTTAGCTCCCCCTTGCCCACTTCGACCTCGTAGCGTTCCGCCAATGCGCCCTGTAGAGCCTTTGATTTTGAGCGCTCCAGGTATTCAAAGGCCAATTTAGGTTCCCCCATCTCCATAAGGAGCGAAATCATGGCCTCGTAGCGTTCCCTTACCGTCTCTGTGTATATCGCTCGAAGTTCCTGTGATTCTATCTTGCTGCGCGACGCTTCAAAGAGATCAATAGATTTCTCGAAGTACACCTTTGCGGAATCGTAATTGTTCAGATAGCGATGCACGTACCCGATATTGTGATAGACTATTGCGGTGTGCGGATGCCGGGAACCAAGTATCTCCAGGTTTATGGAAAGCGCCTTTTTGTAGTGGGAAAGCGCTTCGGAATACCGGCCCAGCTCTTCGTACAGGCTTCCAATCTTGTTGTAGCTGGCGGCAACGTCAGGATGCTCCTCCCCCCAGTTTTTCCGCAGGATGTCGAGGGCTTTATTGTACTTGGCGAGCGCGTCGGTGAAATCACCCTGCTCGTGATAAGCGCCGCCCATATTGTAGTAGCTTACCCCGATATCGGGATGATCCGGATGCAGTACCGCAGTTCTTATGACCATCGCTTTCTCGTAGTTGGCGAGCGCTTCGGAGTAGGAATCCAGATTGTAATAAACGTTGCCGATGTTATCGTAACTGCTTGCCACGTAAAGATGATCCGATCCCAGGGTAGCCAGGAAAATACCCAGACCCTTCTGCAGGTTTTCCAGGGCAAGCTCGTAATCGCCGAGTTGATCGTAAAAGTTCCCGATATTGTTGTACGTCAAAGCCACCGCAGGATGGTCCGGTCCAAGCACCTTCAGCAGAATGGCCAGCGCCTTGCCATAGCTTTCCAGCGCTTTTTGATACTCGCCTAGCTCACCGTAAGTTATGGCAACGTTGTTGTAAGCGCCGGCAAGATAGGGATGATCCGACCCCACTACTTTCAGGAATATCTCGATGGATTTGTTGTGATTTTCCAGGGCCAGCCCGTATGATCCCAGCGCGCGGTAAACCTCCGCGATGTTGCCGTAACCTCCGGCCACCTCGGGATTATCCAGACCCAGGGTGGAAAGTTGAATGGTCAATGCCCGGTCATGACTGAGTAAGGCCTCGTCGTAGAAGCCGAGATCGAGGTAAACGATGCCGAGGTTGTTGTAAGTGGAGGCCACCTCAGGGTCTTTGGGTCCAAGGGTTTCTATCTGGATACGCAGTGCGCGTTCGTGATTTTCCAGGGCAAGTTCGTAGCGTCCCAGGTTGCGGTAGGCTATTCCTATGCTGCCGTAGGCCGCGGCCACGTAAGGGTGCTGTGATCCGTAGACGTTCTGCCAGATAGCCAGAGCTAGCTCGTGGTTTCGGAGAGCTTCTCGGTAAGAACCGAGGTTTTCGTATACTATCCCCAGGCTGTGATAGGTGGCTGCAACTTCGGAGTGTTCTGCTCCCAGCACGACAAGTTGTATCGCGAGCGCCTCGTTGAAATTCTCCAGAGCAAGGGAGTACTCGCCGATATTATCATAGGCTATGCCCAGGGTGGTGTAGGCGGCTGCCACGAGGGTGTCTTTTTCGCCCAGTGCCACAGTTCCCAACTCAAGACAGCGGTGGGCAAGGGCTATGACGCGCTCGGGATCCGGTTCTTGCAGGTACGCTTCGGCGGCTGAATTCAAGGCGGCGCACCATCCCGCGGTATCGGCCAGTGCCTTGCGGAAATCGACCTCCCGCTCAAAGACCCTCCCGGCCCCGACGTAATTCCCGTCCTCCAACAGATTCTTTCCCAAAGCCCCCAGGCTGTCGGCTATATACAATGTATCTATGGTGCTCGCAAGCGAATCGGGGCTGCTTATCTGTGCCGTCCCTGCTACAGGAAATAGAACCAGACTCAAGATTACAATCAACAAAAGACTCCTCATCCACGTTCCTTTTTCAGGCTTGCCCCGGTACGGATCCGGTACACAAAACAATACGCAAAGCGGCAACTCGCCGGTAGCCTGCCGTTGCCTCCTCTGTTTAATGACTTTTAATACTCGGCAGCCTCAATCTTGTCTTGTCTATCTGCAAAAAACCGTGCAGACGTTCTCAGTAGTTAATCTCGCAATCGGGCAACTGCATGCGCAGTTCAGCCACCTTGGCAGGCGAGATGTCGGTGCCTTTGATGTCAAGGACGCTCAGTTCCTTCATCTTGATGAGGTCAGGTACGCAATCGTCCGTAATAGGGGTGGCGCTGAGGTTAAGCTTGCGCAGGTGCGTCATGGATTGGCTGGTCATGGTGAGCAGATTTTTGACGCCTTCGTCGGTAATCGCCGCACCGTGCAGATTAAGCTCGGATAGTTTGCCCATTCCGGCCAGCGCTTTAAGGCCTTGATCTGAAACTTGCAGCGGCTGGCCGCGCAAGGCCAGGGTTTCGGCTCCGCCTGTTTTGGTGTGGAACAGGTTGAGGGAACGCAGATTTTCGAGGTCCTTTATATGCTCGAGACCGACGTCGGTGATCTCGGTGCATTCAAGGTCAAGACTGCGCAGGTACTCGAGTTCCGCCAGATGCGCAAGGCCGGCATCCGAAATCTCGGTGTTGGCCAGATTCAGTACGCGGAGTCCTGAGAGACAAGAGATGTGCGCCAGAGCGTCATCGGATATCTTGCAGTACGCAAGGTCCAAGGCACGCAGGTTGGGAATATCAGAGAGTTTGGCCAGGTCTCCATCGTTCTTAACTCCCACCAGGCTTACCGCAACCACCCCGGGGTACTCGCTGAGACTCCCCAGATGCCCCGGATCGCACTGCACGGTCAGTACCTTTGTCTTGCCGTCTTCAATGTCGCCGTGTTTGCCTACCAGGTTGACACCTATGACTTCGCCGTTGACCTTAAGTTCCTGCAGGGATAACTCGTAGTCAATGCTGTCTTCCCCTTGCCAGGGGATGTAGTAGGAGCGGATGTAGATGAAGTCCTCTCCGGGCTCCCAGTGCGTGACGTCAAGGCGGTTCTTGTAGTACTTGCCGTCCTCGGTAACGTCAAGCATCTTGTAATCGACCTGGGCTGCAAGCGGCGTGATCATCGTCACGACCAGGATAGCTAAGCCGGCAAAAACCAGCACTTTTCTTGCCATAATCATCCTCCTCTATACTTGGATGTTATTATTATCACTGCTTCTCCTTAAACGCAACACGCCTTGTTCCCGGTATCACGATTTGGTTGCCGGCTCTCTCCATGAAGCAGGCATGAGTTAATGATAGCCCCAACCGATATGATGTCAAGGCGATCCCGGCCCCAGACTATCTTGCCTTTTGTGCAGGCGTCCTTTGATTTAACGTGCGCGAGATCGCCGTTTTAGTAGAATATCTCGCCGCGAGGTATGGCTTTCTTAAGCTCTTCCAGGCCTTCTTCCGTGATTTCGGTTCCCGCCACGCTCAGTACTCTCAGATTCTTCAACCTGGCGATGCTTGCTACCGCTTTGTCGGTGATTCTGGTGTCGTACAGCCACAGCTCTCTCATGTTGGAAAGACCCTTGATGTGCGTCATTCCTTTATCGGTGATCTTGGTGCCCTGCAGCCACAGTACCCGCATGTTCTTGAGGCTCTTCAGGTGTTTGAGCCCTTCATCGCTGATTTCGTTTTCGCCCAGGGACAAAACTTGAAGGTTCTTAAGATTCCTGAGGCTCTTCAGCCCTTCATCGGTAACGTCAGTGCCGCCCAGCCACAGCACTCTAAGATTCTCACAGGTGGAGAGGCAGGCCAGCCCTTCATCGCCGACATGGGTAAGGGGCAGATACAGCTCGGTGAGGTTATCCAGCGAGGTCAGGTTTTGACAGCCCCCGTCGCCGATCTGGGTCAGGGAAAGATGAAGTTCCCTGAGATGGGTAAGGGCGTCAAGACGTGAGATTCCGGCGTCGGTGATGTTGGTTCCGACCAGATACAGCACCCGCAGGTTTTTAAGGAAGCCGCCGATGTTTGCAGCGCCCACGTCGCCGATGTTGGTGCCGGTCAGGTTCAGCACCCGCAGGTGTTTTAATACCTCAAGCCGGGTCAGGCCGGCATCAGATATCTCGGTATCCAGCAGTTCAAGAACCCTTAATTCCAGCAGATGAGTAACGTGGTTGAGACCCTCGTCGGTGATGCCGCTCCAGCTTACGTACAGTACCTTCAGATTGGCAAGGTCTGCCAGCTGCTGCAGGTCGGCGTCTTCTATCTCGCCCTGGATTGATAACGCGATAAGATTTGGGAATCCGGAAAGCTCGGCAAGATGTTCGCGCGTGGTGTTGACCGAGATTATCGCCTCAGGTTCAAGAACGTCCTCGAACGCAACCTCTTCAAGATCAACACCAATTGCCTGGTGGTTGACAAACATGAAGCCGTGCTCTATCTGCCAGTCAAGGGTGTCTTCGCCGTTCCAGGGGTAGTAGAACGGGAACAGGCCGACGAACTCCTCGCCGGGTTCCCAGCCGGTGATGTCCACCTCTTCTCTGACGATGTTTTTCTCGGCAATGACCAGATAGTGTTCCTGCGGTTTGCAGCCCGGCGTCGCCATTGATACAACGAGCGCGGCGCAAACCAGGCAAAGGATAAGTCTTTTGGACATAGCAGCCTCCTCCATGTCCTGGTTGTTTAGTTGCACTTTTTTCGACTCGTAAAGAAGATACTCACCAAACCCAGGTTTGTCAAGTGCTTTAACCGTGATACGCTTTTCCCGACTCGCGTGGAACGGATGAAGTTTCCCACAAATCCTGAAAGCTATTCCGGCGATGGTTTAGCGGATTCCTCCATAATTATCGTCGTCGTCAACCAGAACTATGCGTCTTGCCTGGCTCACCTTTTCTCCATGATCCTGTATTCAGCAATTTGCATGCCAAACCATCTATTTAAGATAAGGGACGATTCTACCGGAGTTATCTTACGACACGTTTTTGTTGGCGATTGGAAGCCGTACGAATTCCGCAGGAAGTGTACGTAAACAGGGCGGTTCGCATTTCACACCTGAATCCCCTGATAACTATCTCAAACCCGGATTGTGCATCAAAACCTCAGGCATAACCCAACCGAGGCCTGCTTGCCGTCGTAAACCGCGTAGGGTCGTATGTTGAAACCTGAGGAAGCCCCCTGCTCATCCTTGAGCGGAGGCGTCAGCCGGTAGCCCAGCCAGGCGCATAACGAAGGCAGAACGATGATGGAGGAGGCGGTAAGCGCCGCTTTCCCCCAGGTTGGTTCTTGCAAAACCATCACCGCGAATGGGACAGACGCCGCAGCGCCCACGTACCCCCCGATATGAGCGCCCCAGCTCGAGCGGCGCTCGCCCGCGCTGATCCCGGCAACGATCACCCCGGTGGCGGCGCCGGTCGGTATAAACAGACCGTAGCCAATGCCGTATAGCCCGATTCGCCCCACTATTTCAAGGGGGTCGTCCCAGCTTTCAGGAGTGATGGCCTTCGATCCCCATCCCCACAGCAGGTAAGCGCCCCAGGACGTGGCTCCGGCAAGCGAGGCGCCGACGACCTACATCCCAAGCTCAGCCAACGCGGGATTGCGAGGCTGCCACATGGGTCTGGTTTTGACGGCAGACAGCAAGGAAAAAGACAACAGAAGGAGACTCAAGGAACTTCTCATGTTAACATTCTACCCGAAAAAGAAGCCAAAAGCAAGGGAAACATCCAAGTAGGGGCGAGGCATGCCTCGCCCCTACAACCTCATCCGTTTGAAGATGCGGTGGCAAAACAAGGTCACCCAGCGTGACGGCTCCTTTTTCTGACAGAACTCCCAGCCCTTCCACTTGGTCCAGATGGATTCGGAAGTGAACTTACCCTCAACGTCCGCTTTGGACTCCAGCAGAGCAACCATCTCCTTGAGTCGCTTGTCCTTTTTTAAAAACGGGAACCGGGTAAGGGTATCTGCGGCGTGGATGATGTCGTACCACACGCGGGGCGCCTTGAGCTTGCGGAAATTGCGGCCCGTGCCGAACATGTAGAGCTTGCGCTCCCTGCTCGTCTCCCAGTGGTGCAGAAGCGTCTCGGCGGCGCTATGGGCCTGGGGCGAGTCGGTAAGCTCCGGAATCTGAGCAAACGCGCGCAGCGCGATGAGATTAACGTAAGGACAGGGGTCGTCCTTGCGGCCCGGTCCCCGGAACTTGCCCAAATTGGGAGACACGAAGCATCGGTAGCCGTTCTCTGAGACAGCCGAGCGCAGGTGATCCACAGCTTTTTTGACCTGTTTGTTCTTGCCAAATCCCAATCTCAGAAGGGAGTAAAGGACTAATGGAGCGTCGCACGCCATCCACGTCCAGGCTGAACGGCCGTCTCCGCCGAACGCCTTAGGAAGCGCTATCTGAAGCTGGAACCAGCCCTCGTCGGATTGATGTGAGAGGATGGAATCTATCGCAGGTTTGAGTTCAGCTTTCTTGACGCCTAATCCGGCGAGGAAAGCCAACTTGTGAAGCAGATGCACGGCGTTGCGGTGATTGGTCAGTGCCGGCTGGTTCTCCCAGTCGTTGACCTCGGAAATTACTGATGAGACCAAAGGGTCTGCAAGCATCTCCTTGTACGATTTCTTAACGTCAGGATCGGTCTCCGGCTTATCGGCGAAATCGAGCAGCGTGCGATACCTGATGAACGCCGGGCCGTCGAGCAGACAATCTGTAATGTGTTTGTTTTTATACATTTGCTACTCCTGTTTAATCTCGAAAGGTGGTGGCGGCGGCAGTTCATCAACTGTCCGCAGCAAATCCATCAAAGGGTGTGTGCAATCTAAATCGCCTTTACGGGCAGCTAGGAATTCCAAAAGATTGACTGGCCCGGCTACACGTCGGAGACCAGGTGCGATAACAAAAACCGATCCATCTTTGTCTATTTCCCCTGACCAATGATTGGCGTCGGATGAGATTTGAATCCCTCCTGTAAGTTGTCCGTAGAAGATTGCGAAAAAAGCCAATATATGGTCTCTTCTGAATGGCAGCATCATTATGACATGTCCCGCTTCCCAAGCAAGATATGGCATTATGTTATCAAACTGACTACCAAAAATTGGCGCGATCAAAATCTCCGACTCTTTAAGAGAAGCAATATTCTTATTCCACATCAATTTTCTAAGAGTTTTCGCATCTTCGCTTCGGGCAAAAGATTCATCCAAAAACAACGAACCTAATCCTAAACCTAGTTTTGCGAGAAATCTTATCTCGAAATTCAGATGTACAGTGGTTATGCCTTTATGCCATTTACCCTCCATTCCTGTGAGTTTTTGGTGCAAGTCAAGGATAGGAGGTGGAATCTCTTTGAAACCTCCCCCCTCTACCTTACCTTTATTACCTAGATAAAAGGTAGCATCCTCGAAATGCGCTACGAGTGACAAAAAGATAGTTGGATGCCAGACTCGATTTGTTGCCCTTACAAAAATGAATACGAACCCCGGATCTATATCTTCCTTACGTCTTCCTAAAGGTGGGCCAACCGATACTTGGGAGTAAGGCTCTTCAGGGTAAGGGTCGTGAAAATGATATATCCTATCTCCAGTGGGTCCTAACCAAAGTTCACATATCTTCACTTCCCAATCAAGATCAGGCATTGGCCCCATATAACTCAGAGGTAAAACTGGATTTGCAGACAAGTCAATGTATCGAGATGCGTTAAGAGCTCTAGCATTTTGTATAAACCAGCTTCGAATAAAAGACCCGTCCACGTATGCACCGGCAAGTGTATTGCATCTCTGGCATACATCGTATAATTTGAAGGGGTTACGAGGTTCTAAATTGCCGCCTATTGCTTTCGGAAGAACGTGCTCATCGCTTTTCTCTGAATCAGCCTTTTCTTTACCACAGTATGGACAGAAAAACATCAATCCTCCAGTTTTTTCTACAACCCGTCGAGGAGCCAGTTGATGGGAGGCTTCATGTTACTCCTTTTTTTCAAGAACCTGTCCTATAACAACTTCAGGAATCGTTCAACGTCTATTCGAGCCTGCTTCAGGATGCGGGCAAGTGTGGAGCGTTTAACCGGTTTATGTACGGGAACTGTCAATTTGA
>JAUVJT010000155.1 GCA_030592225.1 Candidatus Stahliibacteriota bacterium
ATGAGGATGTCCTCCATGCTATCCTGTATCCGAGCGGTCTTCTTTAATCTGTGTCATCTGCGAATTAGTTACGTCCTGCGACATCACTATACCATAGGGGCGAGGTTTCAGGAGGTGGTGTGTTACGGGGGTGTTATGTCCTTAAAAACCAGGAACGCATGTTCCTGGATATAGTGAAAATGCCCCGAAGGGGTACGAGGTGTGCTAACGGGGGTTTGACATCAGTTGAACCATGCCTATACTCATTAGAAAATTAATCCAGGAGAATAATACATGAAGGTCGAAGTCATCCAGGGAGACGTGGCGAGATTTAAAACATCTCTCCTAATCGTGAATCTATTTGAAAGCGTTAAAAAACCTGGCGGTGCTACCGGCGCGGTGGACAAGGCGCTCGATGGCGCGATTACCCAAGCGATTGAATCAGGCGAGATAAAAGGCAAGCTGGGCGAGATACTGCTCATCCATAGCTTCAGGAAGATACCAGCAGAGCGGGTGCTGGTGGTTGGGCTTGGTGAAGCTGATAAATTCGGCGCTGAACAGGCGCGTCGGGCTTCGGCTGCTGCTGTCTGGACGGCGGAGAAGCTCTCCGTTAAAGAGATGGCGAGCATCGTGCACGGTGCAGGCATCGGAGGCATGGAGGCTGCGGCGGCAGCGGAAGCCACCGCTCTTGGATTTCTGCTCGCGGCATATCGGTTCGATAAATATAAATCAGCCAAGGAGCAATCAAAACCGCTCGTCGAGAATCTTACTATCCTGGAGTTCGACAAGGCAAAGCTTGAGGTATTAAAATCCGGTATTGCCCGGGCCGAAGCCGTTGCATGGGCGCAGAACCTTGCCCGCGACCTCATAAACGAACCCAGCAACGTGATGACTCCGATTGAATTTGCAGCTCGGGTCGAGGCTGGGGCAAAGGAAGCCGGCCTCGAGGTCGAGGTGTACGACGAGCAATGGATTCAGAAAAAGAACATGATGCTTTTGTGGGGTGTTGCCAAGGGAAGCGAGCATCCGCCGCGTTTGATAGTTCTACGTCACCAGGGCGGGGCCAAGGATGATCCCTGGCTGGGCATCATCGGCAAGGGCGTGATGTTCGATTCGGGCGGCATTTCCATAAAACCTTCCAACGGGATGGAAGCGATGAAGGGTGACATGGGGGGCGGCGCTGCTGCGGCAGGAGCGTTTCTGGCCGCTGCCAAACTGGGAGTCAAGCGCAATATCCTCGGCATCATCCCCGCAGTCGTAAACTCACCGGGAGGACGCGCCCAGAACCCGGGCGACATCATTCAGAGCTTTGATGGACCTTCCGTGGAGATAATTTCCACCGATGCCGAGGGCAGGCTTATCATGGCTGACGCACTCTCCTATGCTCGCGAACTGGGAGCCTCCTATCTTATTGATATAGCTACGCTTACCGGCGCGTGCGTGGTTGCTCTGGGCAGCAAGGTCGCGGCACTTTTCTCCACTGACGAGCGGATGCAGAAACTTTTCATGGACAACGTCGCGCAGACCGGGGAGAAGCTGTGGCCCATGCCTCTGTTTGAGGAGTACGGCGAGCTTCTGAAGAGCACCGCAGCCCAGATAAAGAACAGCGGAGGCAGACCGGCAGGCTCCATCACCGCGGCAAAGTTTCTTGAGCGCTTCACCGATAAAAAGCCCTGGTGCCACATTGACATCGCGGCCAAGGAGTCAACTAAAAAACCTTACTCCTGCTATCGTAGGGGCGCCACCGGGTTTGGAGTACGGACGCTGTTACGGTTCGTTGAGCGTTGGGAGGTTTGACCTTTAATCTTGTGTCAAATAAGAAGGATTTATGGAGTGCAACAACACGGTTGTTGCACTCCAAAGAAGCAATGAGCGATGATTTAATTTGCAAACAGTACAGGCATAATCCACCACATTTGTATGTTCAAAGTGCGAAATACTTTGTTACCGCGTCCACTTATCTAAAAAAGCCTTTTCTAAGTTCTCAACAGAGCAAACCTCGCCTCCTGAAATCTATAATCCGAGCATGCAATAAATACAGCTGGTTGTTGGAAGATTGGGTTATACTCAATAATCACTACCATTTGATGCTGCAAGCGCCGGAAGACGCTGCAAATCTATCGAAAATGATCACTGAGATCCACAGATTCGTAGCTCTCTGGATAAAGAAATGTGGTGGAGGCAAAGTCAGCAAAAAGAATCTTCTGGAATTACTGGGATACTTGCATTACTTATGAAAGGTCTTACTTTGCAAGATTAAACTACATCTACTTCAATCCTGTGAAACATGGATACGTAGAAGTTCCCGAATCCTACCCTTTTGGAAGTTACTATTACAGGATGCAGAACGAGGAGAAGCATCTGGAAAGATTGAAAAAAGACTATCCTTGGGATAAAGTAAAGGTAAAGGATGATTTTTAATTCATGGAGTGTAACGAGCGCCTCGTTGCAAGGCAACAACACGGTGTTACAGGGTTGTTGTAGTTCCAAAAGAATATGATGATGGCATCTCCTAAAGTCTTAGTAGGGATGAGCGGGGGCGTGGATTCCTCTGTCGCCGCGTATCTTCTCAAGCAGCAAGGTTTCGACGTTCACGGCTTTAGTCTTAAAATGTGGGATGAGGACGGGCGGTGCTGCTCGCGCGAGGATATCGAGGCAGCAATCGCCGTATCCCGCAAGATAGGCATTCCCCACACCATAATTGACATCCGCGCCGAATTCAGGCAAGAAGTAGTTGAATACTTCCTCAGTGAGTATCGCAATGGCCGTACCCCCAATCCTTGCGCGGTGTGCAACCAGCGTATCCGTTTTGGCTCGTTCTGGGAGCAGGTGGATGATTTTGGTGCCGATTACCTCTCCACTGGCCACTACACCCGTAACACCCGTAACACCCGTACCCCTTCGGGGCATTCTCACGATAAGCCGGAGCATACGCTCCGGTCACAAGGACATAACACCCGTATCATCGAGGAATCCGGAGAGTTTTTGCTCTCACGCGCTCAAGACAATAAAAAGACTCAGGAGTATTTCCTTTCCCTGATCTCCAAAGAACGTCTGGCCCGCATCATATTCCCGTTGGGGGATTTAATCAAGGACGAAGTGCGGAGAATCGCAAAGGACAACGACTTGCCCTGCATCCACCGGGAGAGCCAGGATGTATGTTTTATTCCCGACGGCGACACCCACTCCTTCCTTTGCAAGCATCTGGGACAGAGGCCGGGTGATATTGTTGACCTTTCCGGCAAGGTTCTGGGCCGGCATCGGGGGCTGTGGTGCCACACCATTGGTCAGCGCAAGGGCCTGGGTATTGCCGCCCCGCAACCCCTGTTCGTTATCTCACTGGACATAGAGAACAACCGCATCATCGTTGGCCCGCGCTCCGCGCTTGCCGGTGATAGCTTCCGTCTGACTCAAATCAACCGGTTTACCGATCGCGACCTCTCCGGTCTTCCCTTAACCTGCAAGATACGCTACGCCACCCCGGAAGTCCCCTGTTGCCTTGATGGCGATGAGGTCACCCTCAATCATCCGGTTGACGCCATCACCCCGGGCCAGCTCGGGGTAATCTACTGGGGGGACAAGGTGGTTTTGGCGGGTTTCATCGCTACCCAACTCGTTTGACAATCCATTTTTTAATACTATAGTCAGGATATGAAAGTAAGTCGTTGGGTATCTTTAATATTCTTAGGATTCATCCTTTTTTCGAGCATCTCCTGTAGCGAGCGGAAAACAAAACCTCTGCGGAGAAAAGTTGTAGCCATCGGGCGCAAGGTTGATTACTGGTTAAGAGGGAGGAGAAATATTATTGAAATTGATCCAGATACCATGCAACCAGGGCAGATGGCACATGTGAAAGAGTTGAATATAGACTATCCTTGGCAAGGAGAAAGAAAATTAAGATGCGTTGTAAGAGGAAAGGAAATATTAAAATATAGAATAAACGGTAAGTTAATTGGGCTTATCATCAATAGTGACAAATACAGAATTCCAAAACCACATCAGATACTTTTTCTTAGCAGTAGTTACAGGCCTGAAGATTTAGAGCTGTGTCATAATCTGGTTTCAGTTTTTTTTGATTATGCTATATCTGATTTAGATTTGGAAGATATTGAACAAGCGAAAAATCTACGTGTCTTATATATCCAAGGCGCTCATATATCAGAGCATGGGTACGAAATCATCAGCGGTTTTAAGAAAATTGAGGTTTTGTACCTGATGACCAATACACTTGGAGGGACATGGGATGAAAAGGCAAAGGTTATTTCTACTTTGAGAAATCTGAAGGAGTTACACCTGACTACAGATGCTTCCGATACAGGTATCCAGTATCTTGGAAATCTTAAGAACCTGGAAAGAATAGAGCTCTGTGGAGGTAAATATTCCGGGAAAGGTTTTGAGAATTGGCAGGACTGTAAGAAGTTGAGGAATGTAACGCTTCTATATTCGCAAGTTACAGACGAAGGTCTCAAATACATATGCGAGCTTGAAGGTTTGACCGATTTGTGGGTTGAGAGTGACTCGTTCACAGATGCAGGTTTACGACATGTCAAAAATCTACGTAACTTAACAAGTATAGCTGTAGATGGAGATCAGCTAAGTGATGAGGGGATTGTTTATTTATACGAAACCTACCGAACAAGATAGGTTTTTATTCCTGCGGTGTTTAATCGTGACTTCATATAAAACCTGAGTCATCTTGACATCCTAGCCAATTCCAAGTAAGCTTAAGTATGAGACTTCCTTTGCGTTTGCTCGAACAGGTTACCGGTAGAACCCTTTCTGCGGATGCGGTGGCGAAACATCTGGAACGTGTCGGTTTCCCGGTAGAGGAGATAATTGAGCTTCTGCTTTACGATCCGGAAATTCTAACCGCGCAGATTACCGGTAGGCTCAAGGATACCGACGACGGAGCCTATTTTACCGCCGCTACCAGGGATGAGCGCTACATTGTCTATTGTCATACCGACGTGATGCCTGAAAGTATTGTGGCCATTGCGTTTGTAAAGAGTCCTTTCGCCAGGGATGTGCTGGCCGGTCGTCCCGATGCCGCTGCCCTGGTGCTTATTGAAAAAGACATCGGGCTTGAGGATGAACGTCCCATTATTCTTCCCCACGATACACCGCTGGGGGTTCAGCTTTGTGACGTTATTGAAAGCACGGTACTTGACGTTGAGATTACCCCGAACCGTGGAGACCTGTACTCCCTGTACGGCCTGGCCCGGGAACTCTGCGTGCTTTGGGGCCAGCCTTTTAGCGTACCTGCGCCTCCGCCGGTAGATGTCACCAAAGCGGAACATCCTTTCAAGCTTTCCATCGAGGCCGAAGATGATGTTCATCAGTACTACGGTTTTGTAATAGACGGTGTGCGCGTGGCGCA
>JAUVJT010000129.1 GCA_030592225.1 Candidatus Stahliibacteriota bacterium
AACCAAGCGGTGAGTGACTCGTAATCCACCGCTTCCGGGGGAGGTTCTCGGCGATCGGGCCAAAGCTCCCCTATCTCGCCGTGAAAGAGGTGAACGCCAATGAACTCTGCGGTCGAGTCAGACAAAACGACTATCTGGAGAGTATCCCCTTGCTGCAAGGTGTCGGGGAAGGAAAGAGTAAGGTTCACGTCCAGAGTATCTTCAGGCGGGGACTCGCCCAGCTGGGATATCTTTATGTCGTATGGGGAAGCCGTACCCTCTGTCCAGGCAATAAGGGGCTGGGCGTCGGAATAGATGCGCGCCGGCAGCTGGGGGTGGGAGGAATTTGTTGATGCAGGCTGGGTTGCCATTGTACCCCATACCCCATCCATGCGCTGGATGTATTGTAGACCTGAGTTTTCCCACGCCACGGTCAGATCGCTGCCTTCGTTTACGCTGCAGGTAATGGCTTTGGGCGCGGCCCCGACGATGCGAGAGGACAAGGAGAACGGTTCTCCCCAGCTACCCTCTCCGTATTCGAGCAGGAAGAGTTCTCCGTCGGCGTTCAGGTAGAAAAGGTACAGGCTGTCCTTCCTTGCCGTTGCCGTCATCTCCACGATATCGGAAACCCCGGGGTCGGTCTCGCCCAGTGCAACGTCAGGTTCTGTCCACACCCCATCGTAAAGGGTGTCGCCCACCACGTACAGTACGTGCACCCCGTCCGCGGCAGCCGCCAGTTCCATATCCCGTATCTCGCCGGGGTGGTCGGAATTGAATTGATTGCCTGCGGCATCCCATGACTCCCCGTCAAAGTATTGATAGGCCCCGAAATCAGGCTCACTTACGTGGGCGATTACCGGATAGCCTGATTCTGAGACAACGATGGCTGCATCTTTAACCTTGGCGTTGGTGGTATGAACGTGGTATTGCTCTGAATCATTTCTCAACGAGTACAGACTGAACGGAAACTCAGAGGTGGTGTCTTCATCCAGCCAGATAATCCAGCGGGTGCCGTCGTTGGCCTGAGTGGCCGAGGCAAACCGGGACCACGCATCCCTGGTGGCGCTGACCGGATAACCGTCATCGAATTTCCCGGTTTGTGCATTATAGTCTGTGCCAAAGAACTCATTAGGTTCACGGCTGCGGTAGATTACCGAAGCGTAATGGGTGGCCGCTTGATTGTACTGAATCAACAGGCGGTTGCCCCGGGTGGCGTCGCTAGCCTCGCTCATGGGAGAATTGCCTATTATCAAATCAACTGCGGTCTCGCTCTCTCCGCTGCCCGCCGCGCTTTCCCCAAAGAATGCCGCGGTGTAGACTCCCTCTCCTTCCATAATGCCGTCCCAGGTATAACCGTCCCAGAAAATCTCACCGGGCGGGCTGCCGTCACCGGACTCACCGTACACGTAATGACCCTCGGGAGCGTATATCTCCACGCTCCAGCTTTCCAGGTCGCCGGTCTCTCCACCCAGCAGAAACCGGGCTCGTTCGCCTGTCTCCGGCCTGAACACGCCGGGTTCTGCAGTAATGGTAAGGTCAAAGGTATCTGTGCCCGGTTCCGGTATCTCGAAACCCTGCCTGAACACCCCGGCACGGGTAGCAACGTAGGCGTGAGCCAGCTCGCCGGCCACTCCCACCTCGCAGACGAAAAGCTCGTTTGGTGCGGCAGGAACAAACCCATTCAACCTTGTCCAGCTTCCCCCGTAGTTGGGGGTCACCGAAGCCTCCAGTCCCTGCCCTGCCCCGGCGGGAAGGATAACCATCAGGAAATCAGGGGTATATGGATCGGCGGCAATTCGCTGAACGCCGCCCACACCGCTTACCCTTGACCAGTTCTCCGCCCCGTCACTGCTGAAGAAAACCTCGTTGTTCCCGGTAAGGGCGTAAATCCCGTTGCCTGAGGCCTCAATCTGTACCAGCCTGGCTCCGGCAGGCAGGCCTTCATCACCGGCATTCACCGGTGGATTGCCGCTTTCAGGATATTGCGCGCGGAGAGTGTTCTGAGATGCAGTAAGTATATAGAGCGTGGAATCTAAAGGTGAGTGCTCCAGGTCAGCCACATTATCGCTGCCAAAATCGGAAACCTGAACCATTGAGTTCAGATAGTCCTTGCCGTACCACAGGGTGAAATTATCCACGCTTCCCCCCTCGAGCTGAAACACCCACCATGAGTTGCCGGGATTGTCTGTGTTGCACGTCACCAGGACAGGGTTGCCCACGTCGGGCGGCAAGCTATCCGGCATCTCCCAGCTATCCCCGGCGTCCTGTGAAACTGCAATCACTCCCTGCAGATCGCCGACATAAAGCACTAACTCCATGTCCTCACGACCTGCGGCAAGGATATGAGCGAAGGGAACCTCGTCTATGCCGCTCCCGTACCAGTCAATGCCCCCGTTATCGGTAATCATAACCCCGCTTCCCAACGGGGTGCAGAACACGTTTGCGGGTGAATCGGGGTTGACCTCGATGCGGGTGAACGACTGGGCCGGCATACCCGGGACCTTGCTCCAGTCGGGACCTGAGAGCTTCTGGTAAAGCCCGTCGGTGGTTCCCGCCCAGACCTTATCATTGATACCGTCAACGCCCAGGGTGAAAAGTGAGTACAGGCCGCCGCTTACGTTGTCCCAGGCATCGTCCTGGTAGGTGGAATACCACACCCCTGCTCCCACAGTGGCGGCGTAGATACCGACCTCAGGCGCTGCATACAAATCGGAAACGTATATATAATCCAGTTCCTGTGTCCGCCAGGTGGGACCGGCCACGTTGTCCTGGGGATTTATAACGCAAATCGCCCCTTCGCTAAGCCCGACGTAAAGATGATACAGATCGTTATCCACCTTGGCCCACTCCAGGCAGGTTATATATCCATGGACATCGTTGGGAAGGGTGATCACGAACTGTTCATCTGCAGCGTTGCGTATGTATATCCTGCCCTGGTTATATGCCGCGGCAGCCACGTTGCCGTCTATGGCGGCCACGTCCGAAAACAGCGCACCGGGTGTAGACCAGCCCAGGTCAGCAAAGGTTTGCCCGCCGTCTTCTGAAACCCAAAGTCGAGCACCGGTAACAACAACTATGGTGTCGCCCTCCGAAGCGATACCTGCCACGTTGGACTGCAAGGGTATGCCGTCCGCCCGTTCCCATCTGGAACTGCCCTCTACGTACCACCACAAACCGGACCCACTGGTGCAGACCCAGTATCTGCCGTTGTTGTAGTCCAGCTCGTTTATCCATTCACCCAGGAAAGGGATGTCAACACCCTCGCCTACCTTTCCCCAGTTTCCAGCCGCGTATTTGAAAAGTCCCTGGAACGTGTATGCGGCGGGGAAACCCGCCTCTTCTACGGTCAACCCCTGTATAAAACCGCCATGCGGCCCATTGCTCTCCCAACCCTGTGCTACTAAAAGCAGCAATAGTTTAAACCCTGCAATTGTACTCATCATAGTCTAACTTTAACCCTGATGCAGGTTTTGTCAAGGGTGACGCATCCTTCCCGCACAATGTGCTATTCCAACACTGTCTTACCGGGTACGTAGATTTCCTGCTTAGATTCCCGGAGCGCAAGCTCCGAGGAGAATCGTCAGCGGCAATAACGCGGTTGTTGTCCAAATCAAGGGTATGGGGTGTTCTGCCATCGCCAACGACGGCCTGGGTGTTATCTCCCCGGACCTTGTTGCGTTTACAACAGAAGCAGCAGCAGGCTGAAGACTGTGTACACCGCAAGCCCGATGATGAAGAACGCCGGCTCACCCTTGCGGCCCTGGGGCAGAAATTCCTTGACGAACACAAAGATAAGCACCCCGGCGATGAAGCTGGTCAGGATGCTGTCGGCCACCGGGGGGATGGGGACTCCGATGGCAAGAACGCTACCCAGGACGGGCGCGGCGGACATCAGTATCTTTACCGCCAGGCTCTCCCTGACCTTGCCGTGCATCTCGGTCAGCGACGAGGTGCTGAACGCGCTGTGCAGCACGATGGGTATCACGAAAAGCGCCGCCTCCAGAATGCCGATGCGCGCCTTGTCCTCAATAGTCATCCCCACCAGGAAGTAGTAGACGAAGAAAATGACAAAGTGGATGAACTTAAGCTCGGTCACCAGTTTCCGGCTCTGGGCGTGCTTGTAGGCGAACTTCTCGGCAAGATGCACCAGGGCGAACCCGGCAAGCAGGAATACGAACACCCAGTGCTTAAGAAACTCGGCCTCCTGATAGGTCTCAGGCAGCAGGTGCAGGAACAGGTAGCCGATGGATATGCCTGCGGCAAGCGAGATTATGCGCCACCGGATTTTACCTTCCTTGATATCTATCCGTTCGGTAAAGAAATGTATTATTCCCAGACCCAACGAAAGACCCAACGCGACGACAGCGGGAATATCAAGCATCATCAACCTCGCCCTCCAGAAGATGCAGGAGCAGGGTGATATTGCCGGTGTCGAACTTGTCCATGCACGAACTATAAAGGGAATCGGTGGGGTGTCAATGGGAAAGGTTGACAAGAGCAAAAATCCGATTAATCTTATATAATAAAGCCAAGGAGTGGAATTCATGCAAGCTCAGGTTCTCTATACAATTGGATATGAGGGCGTATCTATCGAAGTGGTTATTGCTGATCTTAAGCAGCATGATGTAAAGAAATTGATAGATGTTAGACGCAATGCCATCTCACGCAAAAATGGTTTCTCGAAAACTGCATTAAGAACAGCGTGTGAGACGGCGAATATCGAATACGTACATATGCCTGAATTGGGTATTGAAAGCGAGATGCGTCGTGGTCTCAAAAAGAACTGGGAATTCTTGCGTTTGCTGGATACTTACGAGAAAGAGCTTCTTCCTAAAAAAGAGAGTTTCCTAAACGAGCTTAGAACTATCGTTGAAAAAGAAACCTGTGCTCTTCTTTGCTTTGAAGCAGAACCTCATCTTTGCCATCGCAGCAAGCTTGCTGCCAAATTAGAAAAATCATCCCATTTAAGAGTCACGCATCTGGAGCCTGCTTGGGACTTAGCAAGTACGTATGGAGGACGGGTTCTCTAACCCGTCCATTAATCATAATCATTATTGAACGGACTGGAGAGTCCGTTCTCCATCCTCTACTCATCCAAAACGTTGATCAACTCTTCCTCCGTGATTTCTGTTGTTTTTAATTTCCCCCGTTTAGAAGCAGACTTCACCTCAGATGAAATGTTAATGGTTAGTATGAAGATGATTTTATTGTTGTAAGTTACAAACGGAACTAATTGGCTAAGATTAGACAGCTTAAAACTCAAATCATTTTCAGAAGTGTTGTATATCACCAAGTAACCAAAAAGTTCGTTGCGCTCTTCAAGGTATCTGTATAACTGCTGGAAACCAGAGATGATATAGGGTTTCCCTTTGCTCTTGCTAGGGTTGAATATCTTGACTTCAGCTAAAAAAAGGTCTTCACCGATCTGGTCCTTCAGAAAATCTACTTCTCCTGAGGCTGAAGAAGGCTCTATTTGAATCTCTACTCCTTGATCAAACAAGTACTCGTAAAGATCGGTTTTAAGTAAAGTCTCCCCTTTTTGAGTATTATCTTTCCATAGCGTGAATAGTTTACTTCTATTGAACCACTCACATTTATGCTTATACCTTATAAGTAAGGCACTGGCTGAATGTTGATAATCAAGCTGTTCGTCAATGTGTCTTATGAATGGTTCCAATATTACTTCACGGAAACGTTCTAATGCATCGTCATTATGAGTTCCACCACCATACCTTCTCCCCACTGAAAGCGCGGGCTGATCAAGAGGTGACTGAGCACACAAATGGATAACCTTACAAGCAACTGCTGCTTCATCCAGTTCATCCTTGAACTCTATCCGTTCGTTGTTATTTACAATACTGGAAGCTTTCCTTCGTGCATCTGGTCTTCGACAATCTAAGTCCTGAACAATCCCAACGAATACTGAATGATCTTGAAGAAAACCCCAAAATCGTTTCAGCTTCTCATGGAAAATCTCATGGTTTGCTACATCTAACTCCGACTTACGTGTGTGTAATTTCTCCCGCAAGTTCTCGGTTTTCATCAATCATCCTTTCACAAAACTATACCATAAAACCACAGCCTTGTCAACCCACCCCATCCTTGACATACCCTTAAACAACGCTTATAGTTAGT
>JAUVJT010000211.1 GCA_030592225.1 Candidatus Stahliibacteriota bacterium
TCCTCATCATTATCGGCCATCTCGGCAACCTCTGCCAGCACCGTTTGCCCTTCGGGGTCGTCCGATGCCGAACCGCCGGCCAGAACCAATCGGCAGTCGTACCAGCGCTTGACCAGGTTGAACGCTTCAATTGCTCCGAACGGATCCTTGAGTCGATCAAAACGCGCTACCTGAAGAATGATGCGCTTGTCCTGAGGCACACCCAGCTTAACCATTATTTTGGAAATTTCTTTATCGCTAAGCTCGGCGTTTTTGACAGAAAGGGGATCGATAGCAGGAGGGAGCAAGAACTGGGGAGGCATGAGGTTCTTGGTATACTGGGGCATGTGGAACACCGCAGCGTCGTAGCGCTCGACGAACGGTCGCAGAAATCCCCACACCCGCAGGTCGGCCACTGAAAGATCAATATGGCAGCGCCACGCCCATTTATTCTTGCGATCAGGGTACTGGGTAATCATGGCCGCGGGCTGGGGATCGTGAATCACCACGAAATCGGCGTCATCCGGAATCCTGGGAGCATTGCGTTCCACTGTGTCCAGATAAGTCGTAAACATCTCTTCGGTAAACTCCTCGGACAGGCCGTGCAGCGCATTGTGGAATTTCTTGGTCACGGTAAAGAAATCGGCATCGCCGGTGATCACCTCCCAGTGGACGTCTATCCCCAAATCGGCAAGTATGGGAATGAACCATCCCAGAATCTCGGCTACCCCTCCCCCTTCCTTGGTGGAGTTCACGTTGATAATCTTTGACGGTCCCAGCAGACGAGCCAGTTCCTCAATCTCCTTGATTACACCGGACGTCACAATCGGAGCGTAGTCTTCCAGGTGGTGGGGTTTGGATTTACTTGACGGCATCTTGAACCAGGGTTATGATTTTATTCCGGATCTCTTCCAGGTTGTATTCATAAGGAGAGATGTTGTTGATTTCGCCTGCCAGTTCAGGTTGATCCATCTCTTCAGCTAGCCAGAGGGAAAAGTCGTTGGAATCAACGCGCAGACGAAGCCGGGACTCGATAAGATGATAAAAAAGGCTGTTGGGCGAAACCATCCTGATACCTTGCATGAATTCATGGAGGGTTGAGATTTGAATTCCCAGCGGGTAGATAAAACTTTTCACACACCTGAAGTAAAACGCCTGTTCCTCGGGCACCCGCAGAAAGTACTCGGTTTCCCCCACGTAATTTTCCAGAATTTCGATAAGCTTGGTTCTGGCATCACGGATGCGGGTGAATTCCAGCGGATCGAACGAAGCAAGCTTCTCGCCCAGGGTCTTGTGCCACAGCACACCCCATACCCACTGGGCAAAGTCGTTCATGTAATCGGTGGTGGTGAAATGACGACGCAGAAGGGAATGGTAGAGATGAAAGAAAATAGAGGACGAGGGTACGCCCCGCAATCCGGTCAGAAGCGATTTCAGGTTGTCGGCCTTGAACGTGGAATAGTATACTATCCCCTGCTCGGTAAAAAACTGAAAAGGTTTTGCCACGTAGGATTATACGATTCCCGTTTGACGAGTCAAGTATTACATCCCCCTGTATTCTTTGAATGGAAGTTCTGAATAACACAAAGATTAAATGCATTTCCTTGACTTTTCTTGACTAATGATTAGCATCATCCAAAAATTACAAACTTACCCCAAGGAGGCGTTGATGTTTTTGATTCTTAGTTTGCTTGCCGCGGTACCCTCCATCCAGGATACCATCTTCCCCACCGAGTACCTGGTGTGCGGGCCGTTCCTTTCAGGAGTAAGGGAATCGGGCTGGCGCAATCTGCCTGAAGTCGCCGACGACGAAACCTACGTACCCGATGAAGGCGACAGCTTGTTCAGCGTGATGGCCACCGGCGGCTGGGTTCGCTGGGAGAAGACGGCGGTGGATTCTTCGTCCGGCTGGCTAATCACCTCATATCCCAACGTGGAATGGGATACCCTGCAGAATTTCTACGGCATCTCAGGGCTTTTTAACTCAGGCTATGCCTACGTGGAGGTTGAGATTCCGGAGCGATCACGCGCCCTGGCCGTTGCAAAGCGCTGCGGGTTCTCCATAAATAAGCGGAGCTACTCCGGCGACATCTACGGACGAGGAAAGGTTCAGGTGCCGGTCGTGCTCGATTCAGGCATAAACCGCATTTGGGTACGCCTGGGCGGGGCAGGCGACGACCAGGTGTTCTTCCAGTTGGTTCCGACCGACGATGACGTCCGCTTGATAACCAACGACGCCACCCTGCCCGACCTGGTCTATGGTCCAGGTCTTGGCAACCCGGAGGAGATTGAGCAGCGCGGCATCACCGTATACGAGCCATTTTATGTTGATTCCCTGGGCCCCTTCCTTGGAGCGGTGCCTTTATCCAACACCACAGAGGATTGGCTCCACGGCACAAAGCTGGTAGTCGGCGGTGATGGTTTTGTTACCGATACCTTTGACCTGCCGCCCATCGCGCCCATGAGTTTCTACAAAGCCCCATTCGAATTTACGTTGATCGAACGACTTCCCGATTCAATTCCCGGCGACACCATGATGCTGCCCGTTTCTGTGATTTGCGGCGACGGGCGCACCGACGTTTTCCTCAAGCTGCGCTGTCGGAGACCGGAGGAGTCTCGCTCCGAGACCTTCCTGTCCCGGATAGATTCCTCGGTGCAGTACTACGGCATACGCTACCCGGAGAACTATGATCCTGACAGAAAGTACCAACTTATCTTCTCACTGCACGGCGCAAGCGTGGAAGCAAGCGGGCTGGCAAACTGCTACGCCCCTAAGGACTGGGCTTTTGTGGTGGCTCCTACCAATCGCAGGCCGTTTGGGTTCGACTGGCAGGACTGGGGAAGGCTGGACGCGCTGGAAGTCCTCGAACAGATAAAAACTCGCTACCCCATAGATTCAGACAGGGTTCAGCTTACCGGCCACTCCATGGGCGGACACGGGGTCTGGCACGTGGGATTGACTCACCCTGATCTGTTCGCCTGCCTCGCTCCCGAAGCGGGCTGGACAAATCACCAGCTCTATGTACCCTGGACCTGGCAGAAATCAGTCCTCTATGCAGAACCCTGGCAGCTCACGATTCGCGACCATGCCCTGCGCACCGACAACCAGCTTGCCCGCCTGGAAAACGCTCGCAACCTGCCCATCTACATCCTGCACGGGAGCGATGACGACAACGTCCCCACGTTCCAGGGACGACTTTACGCCAAGCGTTTGGACAGGCTGGGATTCGACTATACCTACGAGGAGGTGCCGGGTAAGAAACACTGGTGGTCGGACGACGGCGTCTCATGCGTGGACTGGGCGCAGCTGATAGGATTCATGCAGAACAAGGTTCGCCCGGCCTATCCCGAACACGTTTACTACCGCAGCGCCGACCTTTCTGCCGAAAACGGAGCGTACTGGCTTTCAGTGCATACCATCGAGAATCGCGCCCAGGACGCGGTGATCGAAGGCTGGTACGAGGACGGGAACTACCGCATCCGCACCATTAACCTGGATCGCTTCGCCCTGAGCGTTCCTGAGGAAAAGACAGGGATTGCTTTTGACGTTGAGATTGACGATGTCGTCCTTAGCGTGCGCCCTGACGCCGATTCTATGGTGTTTGAGCAAGGCAAGAAGAGTTGGCAGACAGCAAAGAAGTCA
>JAUVJT010000011.1 GCA_030592225.1 Candidatus Stahliibacteriota bacterium
AGTCGGAGATTTATCATCTATTGGTTTGGGAGTCACGGAATCGCTTTCGCCCAGGGGCGTCGCAAAAAAAGGTTGACACTTACTGCGGCCTGTATATAATCGCAAGACATGGTCGGTTATACCCCCTCTGATGATTCCCGGTATGCCTTTGTGGTAGGTCGGGTGCGTTCCCGCGAAGCGCGGATGCTTACCCGTTCGCAGCTCGACAGGCTTATTGATTCCCGCAGTGAAAATCAGGTCATATCCGCCCTGGCCGATACCCCTTACGGCGAGACGCACGCCGAGGATGCCGACACCATGCTTGCCCGTGCCGCGGCTGAAGAGGAAGCGTTCTTCCACCGTTATCTTGAGGAAGAGAAGATGCTGGGGTTTTTCACGGCGCCTGGTTTTGCAAGCAACCTTAAGTTTGCCCTGCGTCGCTACTACGGGGCTGAAATTTCAGATGATCTGTTTATTTCCCAGGCATCACCTTCTATGGATGAATTCAGCAAGCTTCTGCAGGGAGAGAACAATACCGTTCCGGACTGGCTGGGTGAGGCGGCAGGCGAGGTGATTGCGGCAAATTACGAACAGCTCGATCCGGTGAGCATAGATGTAATCATAGATCACGCATTAATCCAGCACCAGCATGAACTTGCCAGGGGTTACTCGTTTCTCCAGGCGCTGCTGGCGCTCCAGGTTGATTTTGCCAACCTTCTGGCGTTTCTGCGTCTTAAGATTGCCGGACAGGAGTGGGAGGAATTCACAAAGGTTTTCCTGCCCCATGGCAAGGTGCTTTTGGATAAATTTAAGACCTGGCGGGATGAAAGTCCTGAAGGGTTGGTTACTCATATCCCGCAGGTTAAACAATACTCAGCCTTGGCAGACGGGCTGCGCGAGGTCTCAGTTAGTTTTATTTCCCTCGAGCGTCAGATGAAAGACGTCGAGCTTGCGTTCCTGTTCTCCTGCCGTCGTCTGACCTTTGGCTACGAGCCTCTGGTTGGCTACGCGCTCATCAAGAGAGAGGAGCGGCGCAACATAAGGCGGGTCATCACCGGATTGCGCTACAGCCTGGAAGCAGAAACCGTAAGGAAGTCAATTGCCTGGTTCGACTGAGATTTGTATACTTGGTTCCCGTGAGCTTACCGAGCCGTTCCGAGGCGTGGGTCTTGCCGCCGCGATTACCGATGCCGACAGCGTTCTGGAGCGGGCTGTTGAGCTTGGTCAGGGTTCCTACAAGATTGTATTTTACGCAGAAGAGTATTACCCGCTGCTGCGCGAGTTCCTTCTCAGGCGAGGAGGCGGGGTGTTCCCCACGTTTATTCCCATTCCTTCGGTTGGGGATGGTGAACGCTACGCCACGCAGCGGCTCAGAGAATTGATAAAGAAGGCCATTGGAGTAGATGTCTACTGGGAGGCCAAGTGAAGAAAGCTGTTGATGTAGGTCGTATAGTCAAGGTTTCAGGTCCTCTGGTAATTGCCGAGGGCATGGGGACATCGCGAATGTACGACGTGGTAAAGGTATCAGAAAATCGTCTGGTTGGCGAAATAATCGAACTGGAAGGCGAGCGGGCTTCGATTCAGGTCTACGAGGATACCAGCGGAGTTGGTCCGGGCGAGCCTGTCTATCCAACTCACGAACCTCTGTCGGTCGAGCTTGGTCCCGGGCTTATAGAGGCCATCTACGACGGTATCCAGCGTCCGCTGCCCGATATCGCCGCGCGGACCGGCGCTTTCATCGCCCGTGGTGTTGAAGTCCCAGCCCTACCTCGTGATAAGAAGTGGAAATTTGTCCCGACCGTCAAAAAAGGCCAGCAGGTCGTGGCGGGCGACATCATAGGCACGGTCGCCGAAACGGTCATCATCGAGCACCGCATCATGGTTCCGCCCGGCATTTCCGGGCAGGTAGCTGAAATCCACAAAGGCTCGTTTACCGTCGAAGACACCGTAGCGGTAATCAAGACCACAGACGGTAAAAAAACCAACCTTACCATGATGCAGCGCTGGTCTGTGCGCAAACCGCGTCCCTACGCCCGTAAACGAGTGCCCACGGAGATTCTCTCAACCGGTCAGCGGATAATCGACACCTTCTTTCCCCAGGGCAAAGGGGGTACGGCATGTATCCCGGGGCCGTTCGGCTCGGGCAAGACCGTAATTCAACACCAGTTGGCCAAGTGGGCTGACGCCGAGGTGGTAGTCTACGTGGGCTGCGGCGAGCGCGGCAACGAGATGACCGACGTGCTCATTGAATTCCCTGAGCTGGCAGACCCCAAGTCGGGCGAACCCCTTATGAAGCGCACCGTGCTCATTGCCAATACCTCCAACATGCCGGTGGCCGCGCGCGAAGCGTCGGTTTACACCGGCATCACCATCGGCGAATACTTCCGCGACATGGGCTACTCGGTGGCGCTCATGGCCGATTCAACCTCCCGCTGGGCTGAAGCGATGCGCGAGATTTCCGGTCGCCTTGAAGAGATGCCCGGCGAGGAAGGCTATCCCGCCTACCTGTCTGCACGCATCGCCGAGTTTTACGAACGTGCCGGTCTGGTCGAGTGTCTGGGCTCGGACTCCCGCCGCGGCGCTCTGTCCGTAGTCGGTGCGGTATCTCCTCCGGGCGGCGACCTCTCCGATCCCGTCGTCCAGGCCACGCTCCGGGTCGTCAAGGTATTCTGGGCGCTTGAAGCGAATCTTGCATACGCCCGTCACTTTCCGGCAATTTCCTGGCTGCGCTCCTACTCCCTTTACGCCAATACCATTGCAGAATCCCTGCGCGAGACCCTGGGTTCCAAATATCTTGCCGATACCAGGGAAGCCATGCGCATCCTGCAGGAAGAGGCTGATCTGGCCGAAATCGTGCGTCTCATCGGCATCGACGCGCTTTCGCCCAACGAGCGACTCATCATGGAGGCGGCGCGTTCCATCCGCGAGGATTTTTTGCACCAGGACGCGTTCCACGACATAGATACCTACGCCAGCATGGATAAGCAGGCTCGCATGCTCTCGTTAGTCCTCCGCTATTATCGTGAAGCCCGCAAGGCGCTCGATGCGGGCGCTGCGCTCGATGAACTGGTCAACCTGCCGGTACGCGAAACAATCGCTCGCTCCCGCTACATCACCGAGAAGGAGCGCGAGAAGATTACCAAGACCGAGGAGGAGATTGTTACCCAGATTGCCTGTCTCAAGAAGGAGGTCGTCTAATGCCCCGTACCCGTAACACCCCCCGTAACACCTCTCCCCATAACACACCATCTAAGAAGAAAGTCCTGAAGTCCAAAAAGACGGTAAAGAAATCTGGAAGCAAGGCATCTAAGCAAAAACTGCAAGGGATCATAGACTATCAGACCATCGTCTCGGTGGCAGGTCCCCTGCTCATAGTGGAAGGGGTTGAAGGAGCCAAGTACGAGGAGTTGGTTGAGATTTTTCTTCCCACCGGCGAGAAGCGCCGTGGTCGCGTGCTGGAAGTAAACGAAGACAAGGCGCTCATCCAGATATTCGAAGGCTCCTCCGGCATCGAGATAGGCCGAACCCGGGTGCGTTTCCTGGGCAAGGGCATCACCCTGGGAGTTTCCGAAGATCTTCTCGGTCGCGTGTTCGACGGCCTGGGTCAGCCCCGGGACGATTCCCCGCCTCTCATCCCCGAGGAGTTCCGCGACATCAACGGCCTGCCCATAAATCCCTATGCCCGCGCCTATCCAAACGAGTTCATCCAGACCGGCATCTCCTGTATAGACGGACTCAACACCCTGGTGCGAGGTCAGAAGCTGCCCATTTTTTCAGGCTCCGGCCTGCCGCACAACCGCATGGCCGCCCAGATTGCTCGTCAGGCCAAGGTGCTTGGAGCTAAAGGAGAATTTGCCGTGGTGTTTGGAGCAATGGGTATTACCTTTGAGGAAGCCCAGTTCTTTATCGATGATTTTCGCCGCACCGGCGCTCTGGAACGTGCCGTGCTTTTCCTCAATCTGGCAGACGACCCGGCTATCGAACGCATCGCCACTCCGCGAGTTGCGTTTACCGCGGCAGAGTATCTGGCGTTTACCAAGGGCTACCACGTCCTGGTTATCCTTACCGATCTTACCAACTACTGCGAGGCTTTGCGCGAGATATCGGCCGCCCGCAAGGAGATTCCCGGTCGCCGCGGGTATCCCGGATACCTTTACACCGACCTTGCCGCCATCTATGAACGCTCCGGACGCATCAAGGGATCGGATGGTTCCATTACTTTAATACCCATCCTTACCATGCCCGAGGATGACAAGACTCATCCCATCCCCGATCTTACCGGCTATATCACCGAGGGGCAGATAATCCTGTCCCGTACCCTGCACCACAAGAGCATCTCCCCGCCGGTTGACGTGCTTCCCTCCCTCTCCCGTCTTAAAGACAAGGGTATCGGGGCGGGCAAGACCCGCGAAGATCACGCGGATTTGTTCAACCAGCTTTACGCCGCCTACGCCCGGGGCAAGGAAGCGGCTGAACTTGCCGTTATTTTGGGTGAGGCCGCGCTCACCGATATCGACAAAAAATACATGGCGTTTGCCAACGAGTTTGAGCGCCGCTACATCTCCCAGGGGGAGTACGAGGATAGGACCATCTCCGAGACCCTTGATTTGGGCTGGGAGCTTTTGGCGATGCTGCCCCGTGCCGAAATGAAGCGAGTGCGCGATGCCAATCTGGAACGCTACTACGATAAGGCCGCCGCGAAGTTCGCCAAAGAAGAAGAGAGCAAAGTGTAATGTCCTCTGTTGAGATGGTTGAGGTGGACTTTTTGAACTCTTCCCTGATGTCCAGAAGTGACGGAGTGAATACATGAGGCTGAACGCCACCCGTAACACATCCTGTAACACATCCCGTATCGTTGCATCCTATGGGGCACAGACGGTGTGCGATTTTCATTTTGATGAGGGATGTCAATGAGGTTGAATGTCAATGCCACCCGGATGGAGCTGCTCAAGCTCCGCAGACGGTCGGCTATAGCCACACGCGGACATAAGCTCTTAAAGGACAAACTGGAAGAGCTGATGCGCAACGTGTACCTGCTGGTGGACGAGATACAGGCGCTGCGTAAGGAAGTGGAGGATGCCCTGCGCAAGGCGTTCGCCCGATACGCTCAGGCCGTCGCGCAGCGCGACCCGCGAGTCACAGATATCGCCACTTCGCTGCCCTCGGTTAAACTCTCCATAGAGGCAGGCACTCGCCGCATCCTTAACGTTAAGGCTCCGACCTTTAAGCCCAAGTTGGAAGGCCGCATCCGCTGCTACGGTTTCCTTGAGACCTCAGGCGAGCTTGATTTATCGCTTCAGGCTATGTATGCCGTGCTAGAGAAGATGGTGCTGCTTGCCGAGAAGGAAAAGACCCTCGAACTGGTGGCCGAGGAAATAGAGCGCACCCGCCGCAGGGTCAATGCGCTCGAATACATAGTTATCCCCAATATCACCGAGACCATCGCTTTCATTAAACTCAAGCTTTCCGAGATGGAGCGCGGCAACCTGACAAGGCTCATGCGCATCAAGGAAATAATCAGGGGGTAGCATTTTGAGAATGGTGAATGAACCACAGAGACGTAGAGACACAGAGTTATTAATAGTCAAGAGAGACAAACCATATATTTCCACAACTTATCTCAGCGAGTTTTTCATATCCTCTGAGTCTCAGTGCCTCTGTGGTAATTTCCTGGCAGCTTCCTGACATGCGCCGCTATCACATCTACCTTATGGTATGGGGGCTTTTTTTGATTGCACTTTCCTTTATCCCGGGGCTGGAGATGCCTGCCCGGAAGTTTCCGGCAGATAAGATTCTTCACGCGCTTACCTTCGGCTATCTTGGCTATCTTGCCGCTCGTTCACTCGGCTGGTGGGGGCTTCTGGTGGTGCTCATTTTCGGGGCAATCAACGAACTGCAGCAGTTTCTTGTACCCGGGCGGCACGTGGCGGTTCTTGATCTTCTGGCAAACGAGGCCGGGATTATTGCTGGTTTCTTTATCGGTTTTATAAGGAGGAGACGTGCGCTACAGGCGAGTTAAAGGAACAAGGGATATTTTGCCGCACGAGGCTGAGGCAAGGCGAGGGCTTGAAAGTCAGGTTCACGAGCAGCTTTCTAAGGCAGGGTTCCTGCCCATACTTACCCCGACCTTTGAGTACTACGAGCTTTACCAGCGCTCCACCGGTGAATCATCCGACATCGTCACCAAAGAAATGTACAGGTTTCAGGATATGGGCGGGCGCGACCTTGCGCTTCGTCCCGAAGGCACGCCTTCTGTCATGCGCGCCGTTTTGGAAAATCGTCTCAAAATCCCAATCCGCCTGTGGTACGTGATGCCCATGTTTCGCCAGGATAAGCCGCAGAAGGGGCGTTACCGCGAACACACTCAGGTAGGCGTCGAAGTCATTGGCGAGGCCGAACCCCAGGCCGACATCGAACTCATCAAGCTGGGCTTTGATCTTTTTACCCTGATGGGTATCAAAGGCATGTTCCTTGAACTTAACACCATCGGCTGTCGCGAGTGCAGGTCAGGGTATACCGAGCAGTTGACCGGGTTCCTCAAAGAACACCACGACGAACTGTGCGCCGATTGCAAGGTTCGCATGAACCGCAACCCCTTGCGGGTATTCGACTGCAAGGTTGCCAGTTGTCAGAGTATCCTTAAACAAGCCCCTTCTCAGCGCGACCATCTCTGCTCTGCATGTATCGAGCACTTCGATGCGGTCAAGGCAGGGCTGGAGCGGTTCTCCATCCCTTATGAAGAAAACGAGCGGCTGGTGCGCGGTCTTGATTATTATTCCCGCACGGTGATTGAATTCAAATCGTCCACCCTGGGGGCGCAGGATACGGTGTGCGGCGGCGGGCGCTACGACTATCTCATGGGGGAACTGGGAGGTCCTCCCACTGCGGCCGTCGGCTTCGCTTTCGGGGTGGAGCGCGCGCTTCTGGCAAGCAGGGGAGAGGGAATCTTTGAGTTTAACCAATCATCCATTCCTCTTCTCCTGCTTCCTCTTGGAGACGAGGCAAAGGTCTACAGCCTGGAATTGCTCTTCAAACTCCGGGAAGCAGGCATCGGCGTTCAAGCAGAATTCCGTTCGGGCAATCTTTCCAAGCAGCTCAAGAGAGCCAATACTCGCAACGCCTGCAAGGTTCTCATCATCGGAGAAAACGAAATCGCTTCCGGCAAGTTCATCCTGCGTGATATGCAGACCGGCGATCAACAGGAAGTCGGCTTCGATGAACTTCTCAACCTCTTCTGCTCGGCAAAGGGACAATCTTGTTGACAACCCAAGAGAATTCAATAACATAACCGATGCGTCGGATAGCAATCGTTAATCAAAAGGGCGGGGTGGGGAAAACCACCACGGCTATCAATTTATCCGCGGCCCTGGCCGTAGCCGAGAAGCGGGTGCTTCTTATCGACGCCGATTCGCAGGCCAACGCCACCAGCGGTTTGGGTATGGATGGACGAGAGAATGAACTTTCCACCTATGAAGTTTTTGGCGAGCCATCTTGTATTAGCAAGGCTATCCGCCCGACAGCCGTTAAATTCCTGTACATCATTCCCGCTTCCCTGGATCTTGCCGGGCTGGAGATCGAGCTAATCGATATCGAGGATAGGACCTCCAGGCTCAGCGATGCCATCGGGTGGCTCGATTCCTGCGCCTCCTACGATTACGTAATTATTGATGCGCCTCCCTCTTTGGGACTTCTGACCCTCAACGCCCTGGTTGCGGCTGAAGGAGTGCTTATTCCGGTGCAGTGCGAGTACTACTCGCTGGAGGGAATAAGCAAGCTCACCGATACCCTTAACCGTGTTCGCGCTTCGCTCAACCCATCCCTGCAGATATTCGGCGTGCTCCTGACCATGTACGATTCCCGCACCAATCTTGCAGATCAAGTGGCCGAGGAGGTTCGCAAGTATTTCGCAGACAGGGTTTTTGAAACCATGATTCCGCGCAACGTGCGTCTTGCCGAGGCTCCAAGCTTTGGTCAGACCATTCTTCATTACGACATCAACTCGCGGGGCGCTCAGGCTTATCTGGAACTGGCAAAGGAGGTGATTGCCCGTGGCTAGAAAAGCGCTTGGCAAGGGGATAGATGCCCTTATTCCCGCGTCTGCGGATAAATCAAAGGGAGCGCCCGGCAAGATACCCGTGCGGCTGATTGTCGCTAATCCTTTTCAGCCCCGAAAGGTGAGCGGTCAGGAAGTCTCCGAGTTGGCCGCCTCGATTGCCGAGCACGGGATTCTTCAACCCATCGTGGTGCGCAAGCACGGAAAGGGTTACCAACTCGTGGCAGGCTCCCGGCGTCTCAAAGCCGCGCAGGTGGCAGGTCTCAAGGAAGTCCCCGTGGTCATTCGCGAAGCCACCGATTCCCAGATGCTCGTTCTTGCCTTAGTCGAGAACCTGCAGCGCTCAGACCTTAATCCAATCGAATCAGCCCTTGCCTACAAGCGACTTGGCGATGAGTTCTCGATGAGCCAGGAGGAGATAGCAAAGATTGTCGGCAAGAGCCGGTCTGCGGTGGCCAATACCATGAGGCTGCTTTTGCTGCCGCGCAAGGCCAGGATATTGCTCGAAGAGGGCAAGATAACCGAGGGGCACGCACGCGCGCTTTTGCAAATATCATCCACTACACTGATAGAAAAGCTGTGTGATCGCATAGTTCTTGAAGGACTCACGGTAAGGGCGGTGGAGAGGTTGGCGCGCACCTCAAAGAAGATAACCCTTCCCAAACCCCACAGACAGCATGACGGCATCACCGCCGCGGCTGAGGAGGAGCTTTCAGAAAAGTTAGGGGTAAGGGTGCGGGTATTCAGGGGAAGTAAGACAGGGCGAGGAGGAGGGCGTATTGAGTTGAGTTACGCCGGCGAGGATGAATTCACCAGGCTCCTGGAGTGGTTCCGTTCAAGATGAATTCCGATCTCCTGTTTAAGCTGCTGGAAATTCCTTCGCCTTCGGGGCATGAGGAACGGATGAAGGAATTCCTCACCGCTCATCTGGACGCCATGGGCATACAGGCGCGAGACCTTGGCCCGGCCGGGCTTTGCTGGGAATTGGGGGAAGGCGAGAAGCTTGCATTTGTCTCGACGCACATTGACCAGGTATCCTTCATCGTGGAGCGGGTTGATGACGAAGGCTACATTTATCTGCGTATGCCCGGTATCGACCCGCGTATCGTTGTCTCCCAGGAGCTGTCAATATGGGGCAAGCGAGCGCTTCGCGGCGTGATAGGAATGCTTCCGCCTCATTTTATGCCCAAAGGCGAACAAAAGGCGCCGATACCTCGCGAAAAGTTGTTTGCCGACGTGGGTCTTCCCCCCGAAGAGGTGCGCGACCTGGTGCCCATCGGTACGGTTTGCACGTGGCCGCATAAACCCTGCCGGCTTCTTGGCTCGCGGGTGACCGGGGTGGGGCTCGATAACCGCGTCAGCCTGTTCTTATCCCTGCTTCTTACCGAGCAGCTCGTCTGCAGCAAGCTTCCCGGCAGGATGCGCTTCTTTGCCTCAACCCAGGAAGAAGGAACCATGTTTGGTGCAGGGTACGAAGGGCGCAGCGCTGGCAAATCGGGCGATTCTGTATCTTTTGCAGTAGTCATGGACGCCACTTTTGGAACCTCTCCCTGCTCAAACGATTCGACGTTTCCCCTGGGCAAGGGACCTGCCCTTGGCGTGGGTCCGGTTCTATCAAAACCTCACCTGGCGGCCATGCGCCGGATAGCTTCGGGGAACTCATTTGCCTACGCGCTCGAACCCCTAACCCGTTCTACCGGAACCGAGGCCGACGTTCTCAGCTTGTCCGGCAAGGGCGTGCCCTGTATTCTTCTGTCCATCCCCTTGCGCTACATGCACTCCCCGGTGGAGACGGTTGATCTCGCAGACGTGGAATCATCACTCAAATTTCTCAGCACGGCGCTGCTCGGGGAGGATTTGTGGAACGCCTGAACGTTGAACTCCTTAAGCGCTTGTGCGACGCGCCCGGCGTGTCGGGCTGCGAGGAGGCGGTAGGCGAGATTATTTCACGGGAGGCAGGCTCGTACGCTAACTCGGTGCACACCGATCACATCGGCAATCTTTATATGAGCAAGGGACATGACAAGCCCGGCCCGCACGTGATGTTTGCGGCGCACACCGACGAGGTCGGCCTGATGGTGGATCGTATCGACGATGAGGGTTTTATAAAGTTCATTGCAGTGGGCGGGGTGGATCCGCGCGTTCTTCCGGCAAAAAGGGTGCGTCTCGGCAAGAAAGGTATTCCCGGGGTTATTGGCGTTAAACCGATTCATCTTGGCAACGCTAAGGAAGACAGTAAGATAATTCCCATTTCGGATTTGCGCATCGATATAGGCGCCGCTTCAAAAGCGGAGGCTGAGAAATATGTCGAACCAGGGACTGCGATATGTTTCGATACCGTTCTTGAACGGCAGGGTGAGATACTTAAGGCCAAGGCGTTCGACGACCGGGCAGGATGTTATATGATGGCTGAGCTTATAAAACACGACTTTGACGTTCCGGTTACGTTTGTCTGGACAGTACAGGAAGAGGTTGGGCTGCGCGGCGGTCGTATAGCCACCGCCAGGGTTAAACCCGACGTAATTATCGTGCTCGAAGGCACTGCGGCGGGAGACGTGCCTCCAAAAAAGGACGTGGCGCGCAGGCCTTATCTGGGGAAGGGGCCGGTCATAACCATCCTCGACTGGTCAGCGGTGGCCAACCAAAAGCTGGTTGAACTTCTTACCCATACCGGTGATCGTGAGGGCATACCCTGGCAGTACAAGCGTCCCCTGATAGGAGGAACCGATGCAGGCGCCGCAATACGCGTGAAAGCGCTGGCCGCGGCAGTGATTGCCATTCCTGCCCGCTATATCCACTCACCGGTTGCATTGGCTCATGCTCAGGATATAATCAATGCTATAGAGTTGGTTAAAGTCGCTGTCGGGCGACTGCGAGAGGTTAAGTTTGAATAAGGATATCTTAAAGAAACTGTGCACAGCTTTTGGGCCGGTCGGTCGCGAGAACGCGGTGGCCGACATCATTAAGGCTCAACTGCAAAACAACGGCTTTGCCGTTAAAACAGACGAGCTGGGCAATATCATAGCGACCAGAGGCGATGCTCCATACAGGGTTTTCGTCACGCACATGGATCAACCGGGATGGGTGGTTGAACATCGGGACAAGAAACATATCCTGCATCTTAAACCCGTTCCCCCTAAATTCAATCTGGGCGAAGGCTGGGCGGTTGATGCGGCCGGCAATCGCTGCCGGGTGTTTGTTGAGTCCGAATCCTGGCGTGCCGAGAGCTTAGTCAAGGATGCCGGCAAGATGGGTACGTTTCTCGTTCCTTCCCCGGAGTTTGCCGAGTCCCATGATTCATATCTGGCAACGGCGCTGGGTGATCGTGCGGGTTCGGTTTTTCTTATCGAAATAGCGGCTAATATCGCCAATGATCAGGCGGTTGCTTTCGTCTTCTATACCGGTCGGCATCTGAATTTTGCAGGGCTTACCGCACCGCTGGATACGCTTGATATCGAACGACTATACCTGGTTGAACCGATTCCTTGTTCCGAACCGGGTTTTATTACTGGTGAAGGTGCGGGAATGCTTATGCGCACCCAGGGAAGTATTGCCTCTTCGGCGTGGGTCGATGAAATATCTTCAACCGCATCCCGGATAGCGGTCAAGCTTCAAGCCGGATTTCTTGCAGATACAGCCAGTGGAGCCGACGTACTCTCCAGGGCTGGAATCCCTTCCCTGGTGCTCGGCGTTCCGGTTGGTTATCGCTCGTCGAGAATAGAACGTGCAGCGGTCTCCGATTGCAATCATCTTGTTGAGCTTCTCAAAGCCATTGCATCGGGAAAGACAGGTTCATGAGCGTCAAGATACCCAGGAGGGTTTCGGTTCACGTCTCAACCAGCTATTCCAACCGTTCGTTCGGCCGCACCTACTCGCTGGGTTCGCTGGTTGCATTGCTTGCCGTTATCGGGGTGTTCGTGCTGGGTGTGGCTGCGATGCTGGTTTTTTCATTAAAGATATTCATTGACTGGGCTGAGGTTGAATCGCTTCGTAAACGAACCGCCGAGCTTGAACAGGCGCTTGCAAAACTGCCCGAACTTGAAGCCGAACTCGTTCAGAGTGAAAAGGAGCTTCGTCGCCTGCGCATCATGCTGGGGGAAGAATTATCGCCTGACACGGTGGACTATACCAATCTTGTTTTTGCATACAAGCCCATAATTCCCCAGGAAATTCCCGATTCCCTCGATACCACAGCCATTGATTCCACTCAGATAGAAGCGGAAATTGAAGGTTTCTACCCCCAGGTTTTGCCCACGGTGGGCTTTCGCGTAACCCGGCCGTTCTCAAAATATCACCCCGGGATTGATTTTGCCACCTCGGAGGGCAAACCGGTTTTTTCCACCGCCGATGGAATAGTAAGCGAGGTGGGTTTTGACACCCTTTACGGTAATTACCTGAAGATTCGCCATGGGAAGTACTATGAGACGTTCTACGGGCATTTGCAGTCGTCCATAGTACAGAAGGGAGAGAAGGTCAGTATGAATCAAATTGTGGGTCACGTGGGGAATACTGGCAAGTCCAGTGCGCCGCATCTTCACTTCGAGGTGCGGCATAAAGGAACCCCCATAGACCCAGCCAACCTGTTTGTCCTCAAAAGAGAATACAAAGGAGGAGCATATGAGTAATAAAGAAGGAAAACTGGATACCTTGATTGGAAAAGAAACAGTAATCACCGGAAACATTAAAGCCAGAGGCAGTTTGCGCGTTGACGGTCAGCTCGAAGGAAATATCACCGTTTCCGATACCTTTACCGCCGGGGCCAGCGCCCGGGTGAAAGGCGACGTTCGGTGCAAGGACGCCTTTATCGGCGGCCGGATAGAAGGCAACGTGTATTCGCAAGGAAAGGTGGAGATGCACGCCGGCGCTCACCTTTCCGGTGACGTAACCTGCAAGGGGCTTGTTATTCAGGATGACGTTTTTTTTGAGGGGCGCTGTTCCATGAAAGAAAAGGAGCAGAACAATAAGAAGTAGTAGATGAGATGAATCTTTTTGGCGCCATACTTGCGTTCCTGTGGTTGATGCCGCCGCGGCCCGGGGTCGAACTGTCCGATGAGACTTGGGAGCGTTACCGCGAGTTGGGTCTGAACCGTTATCAAACGGTTGTGCGAACGTCGGTTAACGAAATAAGGGTGTTTTCCGTGGAAGGCGTAAAACGCTTTCCGGTTGTTCTTATGGAATACACCGACGTCGATGCAACCTACGATGATGCCCGCTTCCAGCAGATGCTTTTCGACGGTCCGTGGGATCCTGGTACCGCTCACGACTATTACGATGAGGTATCCTACGGTAAGGTCGATCTCCGCGGCCAGGTATTCGGTCCGTACACGGCAGATTACGATGCCGATTACTACGCCAACGATGACTACGGTATAAGCGATGCCTATCCGCGCTGTGCAGGCTCTCTTGTCCTTGAGGCGTGTAAGAAATCCGATCAATACGTTGACTACTCCGTCTACGACAACGACGGTGACGGCTACGTGGATATCTTTACCGTGGTGCACGTAGGCCAGGGCGCTGAGGAAACCGGCGAGGAAGGCGATATATGGTCGCACGAGTTCTCGCTTTCCGGCTGGGAGTACTACGGCGGTCCTGGCGAGTACGTTACCGACGACGGGGTCATAATAGACGTCTACACCATGAATCCGGAGCTTTCCGATTACTCGGTAGAAGGCACGGGCGGCATCTGTAACATCGGGGTGTTCTGTCACGAGTGGGGGCACGGGTTCGGTCTGCCCGATCTCTATATCACCGATGGTTCGGGCGGCTCCGGGCTTGGCGACTTTTGTCTGATGGCATCCGGGTCCTGGGGGGCAGTCAATGAAGATTGGGGTTCCTCGCCGGTTCATCTGTGCGCGTGGTGCAAGTATTTCCTTGGCTGGGTGGAACCCGAAGCCCTGGAGCGTGATGCGGTCGAGGAAATAAACAACGCCCTGATTCCCACCTCTTCAGCCTCTTCGTCAGCCTACCGGATTTTCTCAAATCCCTCCGGGGTTGACTGGTCGTTTGAATCCGTTGGTCAAGGCGAGTACTTTCTCATCGAGAACAGAACCAGAACCGGATTCGATCAGGCTTTGCCCGGCGACGGTCTTCTTATACTTCACGTTGACGAATCCAGAGAAACCAACAACGATCTTGACAATCCCCTGGTGGGCATCATGCAGGCCGATGGCGATGCCGGATTCCTGTTTACCTCAAGCTACGGCTCCGCGGCAGACCTGTGGTCGAACGACTCGTTCGGATTCAACAACTCCTCGATTCCCTCCAGTCGCTTCTACGACGGTGGTGCCTCGGGCGCTGCGATTACCGAGATATCGCCGGCTGACAGCATCATGTCCGCCCGGCTCGAGATTGCGGTTCTGCTTCTGGGAAGAGTCTATTCCTTCCCCAATCCTTTCAACGTGCATCTGCATGACCGGGTTACCATCGTGTACGAGCCGACTGATGCCGAGAAGGCGGCAGACCAGTATCCGGATTTCAGGATACTGATTTACAACCTGGTGGGTAAACGGGTCAGGATTCTTGACAAAAAGCCCACCGAGGTAAGTCAACAAAGTCGTGCCGCTTACTGGGACGGCACCAACGACAACGGAAGACCGGTTGCTTCGGGACTTTATTTCTATATAGTTGAGACATACGAGGGGGACCGGGTGGTTGAGCGAAGTAGAGGTATGATGACCATGATACGCTGATGAAATCAGCCTGTCATTTAAGCCGAACTGTCGTTCGGCAAGTAAGTTGAATGTTCGATATTCTTTAGGCTAGGAGGAGTTTTGGACGAGAAAAAGAACGCGTTGATAACCGGCGGGGCGGCAGGAATCGGACGGGCTATTGCAATCGAGTTGGCTGATGCCTATCGGCTCGTTCTTCTGGACGTGAACCAAGAAGGTCTGGCCGAAACCCGGAAGATAATCGAGGATGACGGCGGTAAAGCGTACACGTACAAGGCGGACGTCACATCACTTGATGAGATGACCGAGGTTGCCAAACGTATAGAGGCCGAAGCAGGCCTGATCTCAATCGTTGTCAACAACGCAGGCATCACCCGCGATACGCTGTTCATGCGCATGGATGCCGCTGCCTGGGATTTGGTGCTCAAGGTTAACCTTACCGGAGCGTTCAACGTTTCCAAGGCGTTCCTGCGACCCATGATGAAAGCGCGCTGGGGACGCTTCATCAACATGACCTCGGTGGTGGGGCAGATGGGCAACGCCGGGCAGGCCAACTACGCCGCTTCCAAGGCAGGCCTCATCGGTTTTTCCAAATCCCTGGCCCGAGAGCTTGGTTCCCGCAACATCACCGTCAACTGCATTGCGCCCGGTTTCATCCAGACTCCCATGACAGACGCGCTCTCCGATGAAATTAAAGATGCTTACAGGAATCAGATTCCGCTCAAGAGGTTCGGCACCCCTCGCGACGTTGCAAAGGTAGTTCGCTTCCTCTGCTCAGACGCCGCCGCCTATATCACCGGCCAGGTGATTCGGGTGGACGGCGGGATGCTGATGGCCTAGGATGCTGTACGAGACCGACGCGAAGCGGCGACCAAAAGGAAGCTTCAATGGCTAAAAACCACAGATGACAACTCCCTATGGTCGTTTTCCTGCGGTTGAATTTCTTACAGTCGTTCTCTTTCATTTCGCAGATAACAACTCCTTGCAGTCGTTTTCCTGCGGTAGGGCTCCTTCGGTATCACAGACCAGGAGGAAACCTTGACTCAGGTAAGTTGCGTAGGTACATGCCTTATTGCCGCTCGCCGATTTTCGCTTTGTACCCTATGAAATACATTGTATCCCAAGGGGCAGGCTCTGTTCTCTGTGCTCTCTGTACCCTATGGCTGCTCAGCACCCAAGGGGCAGGCTCTGGTTGTTTTCGGATACCCTCCTGTAGAGCCTGGCCGAGATGACTGCTCTTCTTCTGCTTCTCGTCGTCGTCACACCGCGAGATGATTTTGACCAGGCGGTGGCCGCTTATCGCAGCGGTCTTTACGGCCCCACCCTTTACGCAATGGAGCAATTGCTTCTGGAGCCTGAGTTCGATGCGGTGGACAGCGCGCTGCTGCTTGCCGGTCAGTCGGCGTTCGAGCTTGCCCGTTACGAAAAGTCTCTGCGTTATCTTGCTCGTTATCTGACGGGCGCTCCTGACCCGGCGCCTCAGGTCTTGGAAAAGGCGGTCGTTTCCGCACTTGAACTCAATCAAATCAACAAGGCCTACTCATTGTTTGCCGACTATCCCCGATTTTCGCTCTCTCAGGGTACGAAGTTGAGACTGGCGGGGAAGCTTGAAGATCGTGAAGAGTACGAAAAGGCGCGTGATATTTACATGAACGTACATGACCCGGACGTGCGCCTCATCGGTGCCAAGATGCTTCTTGCCGCCGGACGTTACGATTTGTTGCGAGCCTATCTTGCCGATCTAGAACAAACCTATCCGGAGGTTGCGGCAACCATCGCCGCTCTGCAAATAGAGGCCACTTTATTGCGCGGCGACAGTCTGTCTTCTCTTGAGGCCGGTCTTGCCATGGGCAAGCCGTCGCAGATTTCAGCCACCGAGGCCTATACCCTGGGCAGGTTGTTTGCGGCGTTCGCGCTTTACGAAGATGCGGTGGAGTTTTTCTCCTCTGCAGTAGATCAGCGCCGCTACGACGCGCTTTTTCCTCTGGCCGAATCCTACGCCGCTTTAGGCGATAACCGTCGGGCGGTAGAGACTTACGCGGAGGCTCAAAAGAGACTTTCCTTTGCTTCCTACGATCGTTCACTTGAAGCGCGCGTTCGTCTGCTGGCCGGTGAGGATTTTGACTCAAAGGCGCTGGGCGAGGCAAGGTTTCGCACCTACGACGAGTACGTTCATGCCCTTGAGATTCTGGCACAGCGCGAGCAGGGCTCGCTTTACGAACGTCTTATCATTTCATCTCCTTTCGTTCGCGCAGAAGAAACTCTTCGTCAGGCAAGATTGCTTAAAAGCCAGAAAAGATTTCAACAAGCCCTCGATGCTTACGAGGATTACCTTGCTCACGCTCCGTTCGCTTTGGAGCGCACACAGGCGGGGCGCGAAACCGAGCTGCTGCGTCACTTCCAAATCAAGGATGCCGAGGTTGCCTTGCAAAAACTTATTGCAGCGACAAGCTCATCGGAGAAAGGCAAGATTCTCTTCGAGGACGCCAAGGACTACGAAACTGCGATTGCGTTCCTCGATACCGTTCCCACCCCCCGGGCTTTTTATTACTCAGCCCTGGCCTACGAGCGGCTCTACTTGCGTGACGGTAAGGTAAAACTCCTCGATAAGGCGCGGGAACGCTATGAGAACCTGTACTGGCAGTTTCCTGACGATCGTCTGGTTGAAGATGCGCTGTACCGCCTCTTTGTTACCGAGATACGCGATCCCTTGAAGAAAGTTGACAGGGCACTGGATTATCTCGACCACTATCCTGAAGGACGGCACGCTGACGAGATTGCTTTTCTTCTCGGCTACGTACAGCTTTCGCGTACCGATACCGCAGCGGCGCAGAGCGGGTGGGAGACGTTGTATCTGACCCGTCCGGGGAGTCCCTACAACTATCCCGTGCTGTACGAACTTGCCCGACTCTCACTCGTCTCCGGGGATACGACTGATGCCGCAGCGAAACTTTCACTCATACTTTCCGTTGCGCCGCACGACACCCTTTATTTTCTTGCCGCTCGCGAGTTGGCTTTTCTTGAGGAAGCCAGGGGCCGTAATCTTGCGGCGCTCAGGATATATCGCAAGGTCGCGGAGGAACTTTCAACTCTGCCCCCTGATTTATGGCAGCGTGCGCTCGATCTTATCTTTACGTTGAATCAGTACAACGAGTTCGATAACTTCCAGGCCGCTTTCGCCGATGCCGAGTACAGCCAGGAGATAGAGTTTTTCAAGCAGGTGGCAAAGGTTGAGCGTGAGATTGCCGAACCGGAAGACATCGAAGCGTTGCTTCATAAACGTCCTGCAGGGCGCAAGGATACCTATCTTTACTGGGCAGGGGTAGGCGCCGGTTCGGTCAATCACTCTCGTTTGGGCAGGCATCTTTTGGAACGTCTCACCAATGAAGGTAAGGACGAAGACCTTATTGCCAGGGCGGAGTTTCTTGTTGCACAGCATAAGATTGCAGGGGGCGAGGATTCAAGCGCGGTTGCCTCGCTGCGCAAGCTCCATGCCGCAAGTCCGGTTGATACCTTGATTCTGGCGAAGCTGGTTACCGCGTTGTACCGCTCCGGAGCCATACGTGAGGCCGATTCACTGTGGTTTCGTCTCGATCTTATGAGCGCCGGCGATCAGTCTCCGCTTCTTTTGGAAAAGGTCGCCTATTTTCTCAATGCCGGTCGGGTGCAGGAGGCGGATACGGTGCTTGCCGAACTTTCCGGGATGCGCGCCCTGTGGAGGGATGAGAATTTTGTGTACTACAGCGCTCTTGCCGCTGCCCGGCAGGGTAGGCAGGATGAGGCGCTGCAGATGCTTAAGGGCTTTACCGTCAGCTTTCCACGCAGCGAATTCCTGGCCGCGGTGTACTTCAAGCTGGGGTCATTGTTTTACATGCAGGAGGAGCTTGATAGCGCCGCCTACCACTACGGCCGTACCCTTAACGCCCCGGACCTGCGTCCGCTGGCCCTTGAGAACCTGGCCAAGATTGCGCGCAGCCAGAAGAATTGGAACATGGCATTTGAGTATTTTGAGCTTCTTGCCAAGGAAGCGACTTCTCCCGAAGAGCGCGGGCGCTGGTACTTTGAATTGGGATTCACCGCCTACAACGTCGGCAAGCATTCGCAAGCGATAACCTACTATGATCGCGCACTCCCTCTGGCATCTGAAGATCAGCGTCCTCGTCTCCTATACTGGACTGCCTGGGCTTACGGCGCATATGGGGATCCGGAACGTCTGGAAAGGGCGGTTGCTTTGTTTTTGCAGTGTCATCAGGAGTTTCCGCAGAATCAGTGGGGGCTTGAGAGTTGGTACACGGCAGGCGAAGGCTACATTCAGCTCGAGCGTTACGACGACGCACGGGTGATTTTTGCAGCAATCATTGCAGAACGCGGCGAGGACGATCCGTTCGCGATGCGCGCCCAAACCGCTCTCCAAAAGCTTCAGTAGGGGGGCAATCATCAAGAACTCTATTGCGATAGGTTCTGTAGAGGGAGTTGTTAAATGAAATCAGATATCCAAAAAGGGGGATGAAATGTTGCCGTTAGTCCTTTGCCTTGCCCTGGGCATAAACCTGGACCAGATCGAGTGGAAGAGCCTGCTTAATGCAAACATCATTTACGACATCGCGTCTGCCGAGGACGGCGCCTGGTGCGCTACGAACGGCGGGGTGCACTTCTTTTCCATCAACGATTCCGCATTTACCCGCCACTTTACCAACGTGGAAGGACTGCCGCACAACGTATGCGGCAGCATTATCCGTCTGGCCTCGGGCGAGTTATGGGTCGGGACAGGAGACGGTTTGGCTCTCATTGACCCCGATACGGATAAAGCCCTGCTTCACCCGGAATTGGACGGTGGACAAATCCTTTCCCTTGCCTTGAACGGGGATACCCTTGCAGTGGGTACGCCCACCGGGGTGCTTTTTATCTTGATGAATTCCACCGCCGGGGTGCTAGATGACGATATCAAGATACCTGTGCAGTCCCTTATTAATCGTTCCGCCCCCAGGATGTGCTGGTTTCATGGAGACTTATGGATAGGTTCGATGGAAGGACTCAGACGCTATATCCCCGCCACGCAAACAGTTGAGCACTTCAGCACCACCGGGGGTTTGCTTTCTTCCAAAATAGTCGATCTTGATGCAGGTGATTCACTCGACGTACTGACATCCAAAGGAGTGTCAAGGTATGTCGAATCAAGCCCCAATTTCCACACCGTTTTTCTGCTGGAAGACACCTTACCCAGGGTTACCTCGATAGCCCACGCCGGGGACACCATTTACGTTACTGCCAGTTCGTGGGAAACGGGATACAAACGACTATTTCGCTATCGCGAAGCAGTTGATTCCCTGGATACTTTGGGATTCTGGATAAACACCCCAGCAGGTGGGAAATTTACCTGGGCCAGGTACATGCAGGTAATCGTTTCAGATAAATGGGGGCGAGTATGGATAGGTCTTGCTTCGGGCAACGATCTTTGGGGGAGCGGATTTATAGTCTGGGATGCGAATGGTTCGCAAAGCTTTGATATCCCAGGGCTTAACTCCAACCTGGCCCAGAGCCTGTTGCTGGATAATGGGGGTAATCTCTGGGTATCCCATTGGCAGATTCATCTTGAGAAAGGTGTAACCCGTTACTCTGATGATGGATGGGTTAATCTTTACGACAACGATACGACACTCATTAACACTTCAACAAGGGCCATGGTAGTTGATTCGAAAGGCAGGATTGCTTTCGGTTCGTATTGGTCGTCGAGCGGTGTGATACGCTACGATCCTTCAACTGAACAATGGGAAGATTTTACCTGGGAGAGGAGCGATCCCAATATCATAGAGTGGGTTGCGGTTGACCCTCTGGACCGCATCTGGGTGGCTCATTTCGGCACTAACGAGCTTATCAGCGTTCTTTCCTCCGATTTTTCCGGGGTTGTGGCCGAGATTCCCTGGACTTACGGCGCTCTCTATTCCATGCAGTTCGATGCCTCCGGTACGGTCTGGATAGCTTGCGTCAACGGTCTCATTGCCTATCGTGTCGATGATTTTGCAGATGGAGCGGGACAGGGAGAATTTTTTGATGAAGTATACGGGCAACCGGTGTGGGATATAGTTCTGGATGGAACCGGCGGGGTGTGGGGAGCCACGTCTTCAGGCGCGTTTCACTGGACTGAAGATGAAACCACGTGGTACGATGAATCCTCGCCTCTTCCAGAGGAAGATATTGTATCGGTTGATCGCGATCCATGGGGACGCATCTGGTTCCTGTGCCGCAACCAGGGGGTGGTGGTTTACGATCCTGCAGCGGTGGCTTACGATACCAGCAAGGCCTTGTGGCAGCGCATTTATTCCTACAACAGCCCGCTGATATCCGGTTTTGCCTACACCTGGCTGGATGCCGATCGTACAGGTCGCGTCGCAGTAGGCACATCGGGCGGCGGCGTATCGCTTTTTACCTTACCGTCTTATACCGATTCCACCGTCACCACCGTTTCGGTCTACCCCAACCCGTGCTACACTTCCCATGGTTTGCCTGTACGTTTCACGCCTGTTGACGGCGCGGAATCGGTCACCGTATACACCATTTCCGGGGAGCGGGTACGGGAAATCACCCCTGAGGAGTTCCTGACCATCCAGGGCGCAGCCCAGGCCGAGCTTGACGTTCAGCATCTCGCTTCCGGCCTCTACCTTGCCGTGATACGCTTCCCGACTCGCGTGGAACGGGTAAAGTTCGTGCTGCTGCGGTAGTTACTTATATGTCTGAACTTGACATTGCTTTTGAAAAGGTTCGAGGCCTTGTAGAGACCTTTCAGAGCAACATCTCCCATTACAAAACCTCTAAGTATTCAGAGGATCAAGCCCGTAAAGACTTTATTGACAAGTTCTGGATTGCACTTGGTTGGGACGTGAATCACGATAAGCAAACCAACCCCTACGAGCAGGAAGTTAAAGTCGAACGGCCTGTCGCAACGAAGGGCAGTCAGCGCCGAGCCGACTATGCTTTCTTTCTTGCGCCTAACTACCACGACGTAAAGTTTCTGGTTGAAGCAAAGAAACCTTCAGTTGATATTGAAAATAAGGAGAACTACTTTCAACTCATCCGGTACGGCTGGAATAGCGATACGCCGCTTGCCGCCCTTACCGATTTCGAGCAGTTCCACATCCTTGATTGCCGCTTCAAGCCTGACCTTAACTCAGCCCTTAACCAAGTTCGTTGGAAATACTACTTTACCGACTACACCAATCGTGATAAATTCGACAAAATCTACTGGCTGTTTTCCCGTGAAGCAGTTGCTGACGGCTCAATCGAGAAACGCGCCAAAGAGCTTCCCAGGCCTCGCGGCAGGGCTGTACAGCGCGGCTTGTTCCCTGGCGGCTATCAAAGTATTGACGAATCGTTTCTTGACGAGCTTGATGATTTTCGCAAATCCTTAGCCCGCAACTTCAAGAACCATAACCCAAAGCTTGACAGCGAGACTCTAACTGAACTTGCTCAGCGTACTATAGACCGGTTGGTATTCCTTCGTTTTCTTGAAGATAAGGGCATAGAGCCGCAGCGCATTGTTGAGCGGTTTGGCGAAAAGGGTACGGTCTGGGAAGGCTTCACGGCAGCCAGCCGACGGCTCAACGATATTTACAACGGTATCGTTTACAGAGAGCACGACATTCTTGACAGTAAAGATTTCAACGTGGATGACAAAGACTTTGCCCGCATTTGTGATGACCTTGCTCACGTCAATTCCCCTTATGACTTCAATGCTATTCCAATTCATATCCTCGGTTCAATTTATGAACGTTTCCTGGGCAAGGTTATTGTTGCCACAGCTAAACGCGCCAAAGTCGAAGAAAAACCGGAAGTTCGCAAAGCGGGCGGCGTGTACTACACGCCCCAATACATTGTCCGATACATAGTTGAGCACACCGTTGGTAAACTCATTGCCGGGAAGACGCCCGACCAGATAGCCAAAATGCGCTTTGCAGACATTGCCTGCGGTTCGGGTTCGTTTTTGCTTGGCATTTTTGACCAACTGCTAAACTACCACGGCCGCTATTACAACGAAAACCCCGGCAAGGCGCGTAAAGGCGACTGCATTAAGCGCGACGGCAAGCTTTACCTTTCGCTTGCAAAGAAACGCGAAGTTTTGCTCAACAACATCTATGGCGTTGATATTGACGCACAGGCGGTTGAAGTTTGCCAGCTTTCACTTTACTTGAAACTGTTGGAGGACGAGACCGAGGCCAGCGCCCAACAATACCTGTTGGATTTCGCGCACGTTGACAAAATGAAGAAGCTGTTGCCCGACCTGAGCAAAAACATCCGTTGCGGCAACTCGCTGATTGGACCTGATTATTACGAGAACCAGCAAG